>JAHZEE010000114.1:0-2862 GCA_019421975.1 Clostridiales bacterium
CAAAATATTATACCGCGGCATGTGGCGCTTGATGAGAGAGCACTCCAAAACCAGCGCTTCAAACTCGCTGTCTGCGACAATGAAGTCGAAGGAATCGATTTTGGACACCATCAGCCGGGTCTTTGGGGTGTGGGACGACGGGTGCTGAAAGTACTGGCTGACCCGATTTTTCAGTTTTTTTGCCTTGCCCACATAGATCACCTGCTGGCTCTGGTCCATCATCAGATAGACGCCGGGCTTGAGCGGCAGGCTGTGGGCCTTTTCTCGCAGTTCTTCAAAAGTCATATCGATACTCCAAATAGAAAAACTGCCTCAAATTCAGCCATGCCGAATTTGAGGCAGTCCTTTCATCCATCAGACAACAACAGCGATGGCCAACTGCTCTGTCAGTGTATCAATCGCAGCTTCTTCGTCGGGACCCTCTGCAATCAAGGTGACAACAGACCCTTTGGTCAGACCCAGTGAAAGCACGCCCAGCAAACTTTTGGCGTTGACGCGGCGGTTATCAATCTCGATCCACAGACCACACTTGTGCTCATTTGCCTTTTGAATAAAGAGGGCGGCGGCACGATTGTGCAGGCCGGATTCGCTCTTCACAACAGCTTCCTTCGTGACCATTTAGGATTCCTCCCTTACCGTTCAAATTCGTATCTCTATCATAGCAGAAACTTGATGGATCGTCAATGCCAATTGATTATTTTGCAAGGGTTGCAATGGTGACGCCGTCCTCCCCCTCGCCATAGACACCCAGCCGGAATTCCGAGACGCTCCGGCTGTGCCGCAGGTGCTCCTGCACGGCCCTTCTCAGTGCGCCCGTCCCCTTTCCGTGAATGATGCGCACAGACGGGAGATTGGCCATGACGGCGCTGTCCAAGAAGAGGTCGAGGACGCCCAGCGCCTCGTCTGTGGTCATCCCCCGCAGATCCACCTCCGGCGTCACCGGCTGGTTGCGGATCTCCCGGGTCGCCTTTTCGATATACTTTTTGACCTTTTTCTGCTCCTCGTGCTCCAGCAGGTAGATCTCGTCCGGCTTGGCGGTCAGCTTCATGATCCCCGCCTGGAGCTGGAAGGAGCCGTCTTTGTTGACGGCCAGGACGGTCGCACGGTTTCCAAGCCCCAGCAGCTCCACCGTGTCGCCCGGGCGCGGCGCGCGCGTCGGCTTGGGACGGGCCGGCTCCGGCAGCTGCACCGAGGCGTTGCGCTCGGCCTCGTTGAGCTTGCGCCGCAGCTCAGACTGCCGGGCGTTGAATGTGGGGATGGACTGCGGATTGCGCATCTGCCTGCGCAGCGCGGAGAGCTCCTCGTAGACCTCGTTGGCGGCCTGGCGCGCCTCGTCGATGATGTGCTGCGCCTCTGCCTGGGCCCGCTCTGTGGCCCTGGCGCGCTCTTTCTGGATCTGGGCATAGTACTCGTCCGACTTCTTCTTGGTGTCCTCGGTGGCGCGCCGCAGCTGCTCTGCCTCCTGCTTGGCCTGCTCCATCTGCTTGCGCTGGGCGTCGAGCTGGGTCAGAACATCCTCGAAGTCCTGGACATTTTTGTCCACCAGGCCGCCGGCGGCCTGGATGATATCCTCTGAAAGACCCAGGCGGCGGGAGATGGCAAACGCATTGGACTTTCCGGGAATTCCGATGAGCAGGCGGTAGGTCGGCTGCAGGGTCTGCACATCGAACTCACAAGAGGCGTTGAGCACCCCCTGGTTGCGCATGGCATAGAGCTTGAGCTCTGCATAGTGGGTGGTGGCGGCGATCCTGGCGCCCATCTTCCGGCAGAACTCAATGACGGCGATGGCGAGCGCGGCGCCCTCCGCCGGAGCCGTTCCGGCACCCAGCTCGTCAAAGGGCAC
Organism: Clostridiales bacterium; assembly: GCA_019421975.1. Lineage (GTDB taxonomy): Bacteria > Bacillota > Clostridia > Oscillospirales > Oscillospiraceae > CAKTFW01. The sequence continues at coordinate 1,844 of JAHZEE010000114.1, forward strand.
CAGACAGCGGCTGTCGCAGGCATTGACGATCTCCACAATGTTTTTCATGTGGGACGAGAAGGTGGACAGCGACTGCTCGATGGACTGCTCGTCGCCGATGTCGGCATAGATGGCGTCAAAGGTGGAGATGGCGCTGCCGTCGTCTGCCGGAATATGCAGGCCGCATTCGGCCATCAGGGTCAGAAGGCCGATGGTCTTGAGCGTCACGGTCTTGCCGCCGGTGTTGGGACCGGTGATCACCAGGGTGTCAAAGTCACTTCCCAGGCGCACGGAGATCGGTACCACGGCCTTGGGATCAATGAGCGGGTGGCGCGCCCGCACCAGAAAGAGCTTTCCGTCGTCTGTGACCAGCGGCTCCATGGCCTTCATCTGGTAGGAGAGCTTGGCGCGGGCGAAGATGGCGTCCAGCTCTGTCAGCGCCTCAAAGCTCTCCAGCATCGGCTCCCGGCAGCCGGCCGCCTCGGAGGAGAGCTCCGCCAAAATGCGTTCAATCTCCTTCTGCTCCTGCCCCTCCCGCAGCGCATTGTTGGCGTTGACCGCCTGGATGGGCTCGATGAAGAAGGTGCCGCCGGACGAGGAGACATCGTGCACCAGGCCTGCGATCTCGTTTTTGTGTTCGCTCTTGACCGGCACCACATAGCGGCCCTGCCGCATGGTGATGACCGGCTCCTGCAGGTATTTTGCGTAGGTCGGCGAGGAGAGGATTTTTTGCAGGCTCTCGCGCACCTTGGCGCTCTGCAGCCGCATGTGCCGGCGGATGTCCCGCAGCTCTGGGCTGGCCGCGTCGGCAATCTCCTCCTCACTGACAATGGCCGTATGGATCCGGTCCTCCAGGTATTTGTTGGGACTGAGGACAAAAAACAGCCCGTCCAGGCAGCTGCTGGAGGGGTCTGTGTCATAATAGTTTTTGACCAGCCGCGTGCAGCGCAGCAGCCCTGCGATCTGCAGCAGCTCCCTGGCGCTGAGGCTGCCGCCCCGCTCGGCCCGGCTGAGGCTGAGCTGCACATCCTGCAGATCCC
>JAHZEE010000114.1:2872-4933 GCA_019421975.1 Clostridiales bacterium
CGTCATGAGGTGCGCTGCGGCACTGGTCTGCGCCAGGCGCTCACGCACCTGCGCCGCCTCCGATTGCGGCTGCAGCGCCAGGCACCGCGCTTTGGCCGTCTCACTGACCGCGCAGTTTGCCAGCCTCTGCAAGACGGCGTCCAGCTCCAGCGTGTGCAGTGATTTTTCAGATAACATGTCAGAAATTCGCCTCCTGATGTGGAAGGATACTTTTGTAAAAATCGAGCGTGGAAAATCCGCGCTCCAGCTGAGTCATGAGATAGGTCTCCGTGAGATTGGACAGCTCCTGCAGCGCAGATGCGGAGAGCTGAAAGGACAGCAGCCGCGGCAGGGGGCAGGCGGCGATATACCGCATGGCCGCCAGCGTACCTGCAGAGACGGGCAGGCGCAGCCCCTCGAGCGCGTCGCTCCGGCAGCCGGCGCACTGCAAAACGCCCTGGGAGACATTGAGCCGGTCCGGCGCCTGCGCGCCGCACACTGCGCAGCCGCCGAGCTCCGGCGTATAGCCCGCCAGGCAGGCCACCCGCAGCTCAAACGCGGCCTTGATCTGACGCTGCGGCGTTTGCAGCCTGGACAGGGCGTAGAGGCTGTTGAGCGTCAAAGAGAGCAGCTCCGGGGTGAAGGCGTCCTCCTGGCAGACGCACTCGGCCACCTGCGCGAAATAGCTGGCCAGGCTGAGCCGCTCCAGATCGTTTCGCAGGCCGGGAAACATCTGCTTTGCCGTGGCCTCGGTGATGGCGTACTGGCCGCGGAAGGCGTCCTGGACGGTAAATTCAGAATAGGTCAGAATCTGACACGCGCCCTTGAGCCTGCTCCGGTTGGAGCGGACCCCGCGCGCCTTGAGCGTCAGCTTGCCGGCGTCCCGCGTCAGGACCGTGAGCAGCTTGTCCGCGTCCCGATACTCCGTCTCGCGCAGCACCAGACCTTCAAATGTCTTGTACATGACAGCTCCTATGTAATGCAGGTCCTATGCCGAGACAGGCTCCTGCAGCTTTCTGGCGCGGCAGCAGAGCAGATAAAACTCCGGCGCGCCCGTCATGAGAAACAACTTCCAGTAGTACGCATCATCCATTTTGCAGGCCTCCTGTTTTGTGTTCTGCAGATAGGATTTGCCAAATGGCGCGCGGTATACCAGGAAAGATTAATCATATCCAAAGCCATGCAGCAGGTTGAGGTTGTCCCGCCACTGCTCTTTTACCTTGACCCAGGTGGTGAGATAGATCTTGGTGCCCATGAATTTTTCGCAGTCCTGCCGGGCCATGGTGCTGATTTTTTTTAACATGGCGCCGTGCTTTCCGATGATAATGCCCTTGTGGCTGGCCTTTTCGCAGTAGATGGTGGCGTCCATCTCGATGACGCCGTCCTCCCGCTCGGAAAAACGGTTGATCTCCACCGCCGTTCCGTGGGGGATCTCCTTCTCCAGACACCAGAGCAGCTTTTCTCGGATGATCTCCGCCATGACCTGCCGCTCCGGCTGGTCGGTCACGGCGTCGTCCGGAAACAGGTGCGGCCCCGGCTGGGCGTAGGCGCTGCAGATGGACAACAGCGCATCCACTCCGTCGCCGGTTTTGGCCGAGATGGGGATGACGGTGTCAAAGGAGAAGGCCGCGCTGTAGGCCGCGATGACCGGCAGGAGCTGCTCTTTCTCCACGGTGTCTGCCTTGTTGATGACGAGCACCACCGGCGCCTTCTGGCCCCGCAGCTCCTCCAGCAGAGCCTGCTCCTGCATGCCGACCGATGCGATGGGATCAATCAGCAGAAGCACGGCGTCCACATCGGCCACGGACTCGTGGACCACATTGACCATATAGTCGCCCAGCCGGGTCCTGGGCTTGTGGAAGCCGGGCGTGTCCAAAAAGATGTACTGGGTTTCGCCGCGCGTCAGCACACCGCAGATCCGGCTGCGCGTGGTCTGCGGCTTGTTGGAAATAATGGTGATCTTCTCCCCCACCAGCCGGTTGGTCAGGGTGGATTTCCCCACATTGGGCCGGCCGGCAATGGTGATCATTGCACATTTGGAATTCATTCTTTCGTACCTCACTTACGGGGCAGGACGATGTC
>JAHZEE010000114.1:4943-5766 GCA_019421975.1 Clostridiales bacterium
ATCTGCTCTTCCCTGGCCCGCATCTGGCGCTTCTGCGGCCCCTCGTCCAGGTGGTCGTAGCCCAACAGGTGCAGAACCGAGTGGATGGTCAGATAGCCGATTTCGCGCTTGGCCGAGTGGCCGTACGCCTGGGCCTGCGCCTCGGCCCGCTCCAGGGAGATGGCCATGTCGCCCAGGGGCAGAAGCCCGGTTGCGGGGTCCAGATCCTCGTCCAGATCGTCCGGCAGGCTGCCGGGTACAAAGGAAAACATGGGAAAGGAGAGCACATCCGTGGGCTTGTCGATCTGCCGCATGGTCTGGTTGATCTGCCGGATGCCGGCGTCGTCGGTCACAAGGACATTGATTTCACACGGATACGGCATGCGCTCGGCCTGAAGCGCCGCGGCGATACAGGCGCGGATCTGCCTGGCGATGGCGAGATTCCGGGGGCTCCGGGATGAAAACCGGATGGAGATTTTGTGCCTCATCGCGCCCTCCCCTTCAGATGCCGGCTGTTGGATGCCGGCTCCGGCTTCTTTTCGTAGGACTCATAGGCGGCAATGATCCGCTGCACCAGCACATGGCGCACCACATCGCTGGCGGTCAGGCGGCAGATGGCGGTGTCCTCCACGCCGTCCAGAATCCGCACGGCATCCTTCAGCCCGCTGACCTTGTCGCTGGGCAGATCGATCTGCGTGACATCGCCGGTGATCACAATTTTGGAGTTGAATCCCACACGGGTCAGAAACATCTTCATCTGCTCCCGCGTGGTGTTCTGCGCCTCGTCCAAAATGATAAAGCTGTCGTCCAGCGTCCGGCCGCGCATATAGGCCAGCGGCGCCAC
>JAHZEE010000115.1:0-5236 GCA_019421975.1 Clostridiales bacterium
GGCTTTGTCTCCATCCGCGGCGCGGCGGCAGAGGACTTCACCATTGTGGCCACCCGTGGTACGGGCGATCTGAAGATCTACACAACGCAGGCGGTCGATGTGGAAAAGCGTCCGGTCAACATTGCAATGGCCGGTGTGGATGCAAAGACCTATGACGGCACAAATCAGGCTGCAGATCACAGCATGTACATTGTGACCGGCGAGCTTGCAGGCGATCAGATCTCCTCCGACAGCCTGGTCTACCAGGTGGTGGAAAACGACGGCGTGACGGCGATGGCAGATTGGAGCAACGCCGGCTACTATCTGGTGGCGGCCTCCTATGAGGATGCCAAGTATGTGGGCAACGGCATGGGACTCATCCGGGTCTGGCCGAGAAACGCCACCGTCACCAGCCAGTCTGAGCAGGCGGTCTATGGCGACGAGCCGGGCTATCCGGTGCAGAATGGCGGATATACCTCCGAGAACATCGTCGCAAAGGACACCTCGGCCATTGCAGTGCGTGCCAAGACCGTGTCCAATGTCCGCAGCAACAGCGATGTCGGGACCTACCCGGTGTTTACCAGCGGTATGACGGATCCGAACTACCAGATCCGCTATGTCTACGGCGCCTACACCGTGACCCCCAAGGCGCTGACGGTCGCCACGGCTGGCGTGGACGGCGGCTACAACCGGGTCACGGGCCAGACAGAGCGTGAGTACGGCGTGGCAAACCCGGTCATGGGCTACCAGTTTACGGATCTGATCGCAGGCGACAGCCTGGCAGACTTCGTGGTAAACGACCTGTTTGTCACCTATGAGCGCAAGCAGGAGGACGACGCCAACAAGAGCGGCGCAGCTGCCAGAGGGGATGTCAACGGCAAGCCGGCCGACTACGGCAAGATTGACCTGGCCGACGACTTTGCCAATGCCGGCGCGCAGAACTACACCTTCACAGCAACCGATGGCCGTCTGGACATCTTCCAGAAGAACATCACCATTGATGTGCAGGATCTGACGGTCAAGATCGACACAGAGCTCACCAACGACAGCTATGTGAGCGCCATCAACCGGATCCTCACAGAGAAGCCCATGGAGGATACAGAGGCGGATCTCGGACTGCAGTATCAGCCGGTTAACGGGAAGGCCGGCCAGCCTGGATTTACAGACGGCACGGCAATCACCGTTGCACTGAAGGCCGGCTCCACCACCCTGGAGGCAGAGGACTACTTTGCCCAGAACTACTATTGCGCTGCGCCGCAAAGCGGCACGCTGTCTGTCAAGACGCAGAGTGCAGCGGCAGATATCTCCGCGGACAAGAGCGGCGCCTCGGTGGTGACCACTGCGCAGGTATATCTCAACGAGTATGTACAGGTCTACACCAAAAATGCAGAGAGCGGCCGCTATGAGGCGACAGAGTTCTATCTGCTGCGGACTGATGTCGCAGGCGTTACAGACGGCGCGGATCAGGACGGCTATGGTGTGGCAGTGGCCGGTAAGACGCTCTACACCAAAAACGCTGAGACAGGCGCCTATGCCGCCAGCGGCAGCAGCACCCAGCTGGATACCCACTATGTCAAGCTGAGCGATGTGCAGCAGACCACCAACGACCGGGTCAATGTGGGCAATATCCACTATGTGGTGCTCGCATCGGACGGCCAGAAGGTGGCAGAGGGCACAATGACGGCAGATGCCGCCAAGAAGGGCGAGTATGCCGCGAAGTTTGCAGCCGAGCTGGCAAACGGCAGCTACACCATCTGGCTCAACCCGACGGGCGCCTATGCACTGGAGCCCACCAGCAAGGACTTTACCGTCAGCGGCGGTGGCGGCAGCGGTGAAGGCGGCGGCGAAGGCGGTGGTGGCGGCACCGGTGGCGGCGGTGGTGGCGGCGGCGCCACCCTGGAGCGGGAAAAGCACGACGCCTATGTCCAGGGCGACGACGCGGGCAACTTCAACGCCAACCAGAATATGACCCGTGCCGAAGCGGCCACTGTGTTCTACAACCTGCTCACCAATCAGAAGGTGGACACCAGCGACATCGAGTTTACAGATGTGGACGATGCAGCCTGGTATGCCAAGGCCGTAAAGACCCTGGCGGCGCTCGATATCATCACCGGCTATGAGGACGGCAGCTTCCATCCCAATGCGTCGGTGAGCCGTGCGGAGTTTGCCACCATGGCCTCGAGATTTGACAATCTCAGCGCCGGCACGATGCGCTTCACGGATGTGAGCGACAGCCACTGGGCGTACAGTTACATTGTATCGGCTGCGACCAAGGGCTGGATCAACGGCTATACCGACGGCACCTTCCGCCCGGACAACAACATCACCCGCGCTGAGGTGGTGACCATGGTGAACCGTGTGCTGGATCGTACGGCGGATGAGAGCTACATCGACGCACATGTCGACGAGCTGACGAGCTTTGCCGATGTGACAGACAGTCACTGGGCCTACTACAACATTCTCGAGGCTGCCAACAGCCACGACTACAAGAAGAGCAGCAGCAAGGAGTCCTGGACGGCGCTTCGCTAAGACGCCTGTCCGGAACCGGGCAAGGGCAGAGGAGGTTCCTCTGCCCTTGTTTTTTCAATCCCTGCGAGAATAGAAGATAACGGTTTCATATTTGGATCGCCTGTGGTAAGATAGGTCTGCCGGACTGTGACAACGCACTGAGGACGGAGAGAATCTTAGAGGATGGGATGCGGGAATGAGGAAAAAACCGTATATTATCGTTGGCGCCCTCGTCATTATTATTTTTGCTGCCCTGGAGATTTCAGACCTTGTGCTCACCCCTGAACCACCGGAGATGGACGGGCAGCTGTGGATGTCGCAGATCCCGGTGGAATCAGAGCTGCTGGTACAGAACTGGCTGTACGGAACCAATCAGATTGCAGAACAGTTTCACCTGGGAATAGATGGCTCGGTAAAGCAGGTGGATGAGAATTATATTTTGACCACGGGCGGACTGGTGACAGAGGCCACCTATGAGCAGATGATGGCCATTGACCAGGGAATGTTTATCGACTATTTACAAACGGAAACAGGCGGAGTGTTTGCCTTTTTGCAGAGAAAACCGACAGATTCGCACTATTTTACGATCTATGATTGGAGTGAGACTGCGGGCGTCATTTTCCAAATAGACATCCCCAAGATGAAAAAGAACCCCTCGATTCTGACCATGCAGAAGGAGGGGGATATGATCTATCTATTTGATTATGATAACTATGAAAATCCAAATGGCATCTTTCTCATCGCGATCAACGAGCAGACCGGAACCCTGCAGACCTGGGAGCTGTCCTGGCGGGAAATTGTGGGCGAGGCGGATGGACGCTACCGGCTGCGTGACATGGTGCTGAACTCCGGCAATGTGGTGGTCTACGATGGGGTTCTGTACCTTGCCGAATCCAGCTATCCAAATGGAGACGGTGTCCGGAAGGTTCTGCTGTCTGCCTATGATCTGGAGAGAGAACAGCGGATCGGAGGCGACGACTTGGGACAGGACCCGGTCATAGCGTTTGGCCACTCTGAACAGGAGCTGCATGTGTTGACCAATCCGCACGATTGGAATACGATCCAGCTGCACAGCTACAGTGCAAAGACGATGCAGAAGCTTGGGACTGTCACCTATGAGCTGCCAGCGGAGTGGACTGCGCGGGTCCCAAGGGAGAATCAGAACTATGCGCTCTCCCTGGCAGATGTGACGGCGGATTTGGTATTTGTGGTGCTGCCGGTTCAGGATGAGACGGAGAATTCTGCGGATCTGGTGGCCTATCTTCGGGAAAGCGGCGAGATGGTCTGGTATGGGACCGTCCAGCTCAACGAGACGGGATATGAAATCCGAAAAGCGACTTTTCATGCAGTGGAGAGCGCGTAGAAGGGCGGGAATATAAAATGAAACCAACGGTATTGGCGTATGAGATAGACGACGAGAAAAGGTGGAGGCAGATCCGGCAGATTGGCAGGAGACTGCAGGTCCAAGTGCGGCGTATTCGGCCGGAACACTATCATGTCAGCCTGCAGCAGATCCTGCAGACGCCGCAGAGCGAATGGAGATCAGGGCCGGATACGGCTGAGTTGGGGGCAGAGATGGTCGTGTTTTGCGGCTTGACAGACAGTCTGCTGGAGCGGTTTCTATACGAGCTGCGCAGGATGGGAACCGTGGAGAGAAAGGCGGTCCTGACGGAGACCAACGCCGCCTGGAGCGGCGCAGCCCTCTTTGCGGAGCTGGAACAGGAGCACCGTGCCATACATGGGGAATCCCCCGGAAGGGCGTAGGCCTTCCGGGGGATTAAATGAGCTGCGGGGATCCGGTCTCCGGAACCACTGGGGGCGAGGTGGAAAAGGAGAGAAGCCGCATGGAGGTGGCGAGCGCAAGCCTGGTATCCAGATCCGGCTCACCCGTCAGCGGCAGGTTGGCGAGCGATTGAAACTCCAACAGCGCCGTCCTTGTCTGGGAGTCCAATACGCCGGTAACTGCAGGGTTTGCCACGGCAAATCCTGCAGCTGCGATCTCCCCCAGCTGGCGCTGCACCATGGCGATGTCTGACGCGGGCTGCAGCGGCTGCAGAAAGGGGAAGAACTGCGGATTGTGAAATACGGTGCGCTGAATCCCGTAGAAACGGTTATAGATGGCGTCCATGGTCTGGGCGTCGGCGGTGCCGGTGATCGCCAGACCTGTAAAACGCTGAAAGCCGGAAATGGAGTCGTGGGTTGCGCCGTCCAATTGCCCGTTGATGTTCAGCGGCGGTACAAACATGATGAACTGACTGATGACGGAGAGCATGTATTGCAGTCTTGTAACCTGTGTGTAGCTCTCCGCGCCCGCCTGATCGTCGGCAGGGGAGGACCACTCGATGTTGTAGAAGGTCTGTCCCTCGGACTGCAGCTCGGCCAGCCGGGTGACGGCGACATACAGCTGTACCAGCTGATACCAGGTCTCCCGACCGACAATTCCATCCTGCTCCAGCCCGAAAATCCGCTGAAACACCAGAACAGACGCCTCGGTCGATTCCCCAAAGATACCATCGACGGGATTGACCTTGGGAATGGCCGGATAGTTCTGCGAGATCCGGTTGAGAGAGACCTGGATGATGCTCACATTGGGCCCCACGCTGCCAAACTGCAGCGGCGTGCCGGGATAGGAGCTCTGCAGACCGCTGATGGGTGCAGAGGAGACAATCTCGATATTGTTTCCATAATAATACTGGAGAATTTCCACAGAATCATACCCCTGTTGCGCCAGCTCCTCGGATCCCCACTG
>JAHZEE010000115.1:5246-5719 GCA_019421975.1 Clostridiales bacterium
CAACCAAGGAGGAGATGTTGTCAAAGAAATTTCGTCCGTTGATAAACTTCTGATCGAATGCCGTTGAGGAAGTGATGTCAAAGGAATAGCCCCGGCTGCGATAGAACTCTGTGTAGACCCGGTTGAGCGCAAAGGAGACAATCGCAAGAATATTGGCACGCAATGCGCTGATGTGCCAGGTCGGATAGATTTCACTGCAGGCGACATTTTTGACATAGTCCTGAAATGTGACAGTCACATTTGGCGCGGACTCACTGGGGCGGCCAAGGTGAACCGTGATGGTTTCGGGAACATAAGGTGTGACAATCGGCATGGGCCCTCCTACAAATTTTGCGGAGAGATTTCAAAGATCTCCGACCGCTCGGATTCCTCTGGATAGGCATTGAGTGGGATCATGACAAGGTTCTGGACAGACTGGATCCCGGAGAAAATCTGCACATGCTCGACAAAGATCCGCTCGTAGAGCGGGTGCT
>JAHZEE010000116.1 GCA_019421975.1 Clostridiales bacterium
CAGAAAATGACAAAGTGCGGCGGCTTGACGCCGGTCTGGGTCATATAGTAGATCTTGAGCCGGCGGCCCTTGTCTGTGGGCGGCTGAACCCGCGCCGTGGCGTCTGCCAGCACCGAATTCAGCATTCCGGTGGTGATCCGCATGGCGTTCTGCTCCGCCACAAAGTTGACCATTTCAAACAGCTTTTCCACCCGCTGTCCGGTCAGCGCCGAAATGAACAGGATCGGCGCATAGGGCATATAGGCCAGGTCCCGGCGGATCTCCGCGGTCATCTTGTCCATGGTCTTGGAGTCCTTCTCCACCGCGTCCCACTTGTTGACCACGATGATCGACGCCTTGCCCGCCTCATGGGCCAGGCCCGCAATCTTGGTGTCCTGTTCTGTGACGCCCTCGTTGGCGTCAATCAGGATGAGGCACACATCCGCCCGCTCGATGGCGGAGATGGAGCGCATGTTGCTGTAGCGCTCAATGGCGTCGTCCACCTTGGACTTGCGCCGCATCCCCGCCGTGTCGATCAGCACATACTTTCCGAACTCGTTTTCAAACTCCGTATCGATCGCATCGCGCGTCGTTCCCGCCTCATCGGCGACGATCACGCGCTCCTCGCCCAGAATCCGGTTGACCAGGCTGGACTTGCCCACATTGGGCTTGCCCACGATGGCCACCTTGATCCAGAACTCCTCTCCGTCGTCCTGCTCCTCCGGCGGGAAGTGGGCGACGCAGAAATCCAGCAGCTCGCCGGTGCCGTGTCCATGGATGGCCGAGACCTCGATGGGGTCGCCCAGTCCCAGGCCATAGAACTCGTAGATGTCCGGATTGACCGCGCCGACGCTGTCGCTCTTATTGACCGCCAGCACCACCGGTTTGCGGGCTTTTTTGAGCATCGCGGCGACCTCCTGATCCGCGGCGGTCATGCCGGTTTTGACATCCGTGACCATGATGATGACATCCGCGGTCTCAATCGCGATCTCCGCCTGGCGGCGCATGAACTGGAGCATTTCACTGTCCGTCCCCGGCTCGATGCCGCCGGTGTCGATCAGCCGGAACGCCCGTCCGTTCCAGTCGCACTCGCCATAGATCCGGTCCCGGGTCACGCCGGGCGTATCCTCCACGATCGCCGTTCTCTGTCCCGTCAATTTATTAAACAGCATGGACTTGCCCACATTGGGCCTTCCTACAATTGCCACCAAAGGCTTCGACATGTTCGATGCCTCCTTTTCTCTTTTCCTTTCAACTGCCTGTTATGAACTGTGTTATTATCGCATTTTTTATACGCCCGGTCAACCCGAAAAACAGCAAATCTCCAGGCCGGTATTTCCGCAAAAAAGGAGGGCGCCGGACGGCGTCCTCCTTTTTTGTCGTTCCATTACTCTGCCTTGACCGCAATCACGGTACGGCCATTGTAAGTGCCGCAGGCCTTGCAGGCTCTGTGAGGCATCACAGTTGCGCCGCACTTGGGGCACTTTACGAAACCGGGCATGTCCAGCTTCCAGACATTGTTTCTTCTGGTATCGCGTCTGGACTTGGAAACTTTACACTTGGGTACTGCCATGAGATGACACCTCCTTGATATCAAAGCCGCAAGAACCGGCCTTATGACTTATCCTGCGCGCGGCAGCCGCACGGGCCGTCGTTGAGATCCTTTCCACAGGTTGGACAAAGCCCTTTGCAATCCGGGCTACAGAGCATTTTGGGATCCATGTTGAGCACAAACGCCGTTGTGACGATCTCATCGAGATCCGCGTCGTTTCCGTGGAGCAGGAAGAGGTTTTCATCCTCATTTTCTGCATCCTGCAGCTCTGTCACCAGAACCGCCTGCAGCGGGAACTCCACCTGCTCAACAAACGGCTTTGCGCATCGGTCGCAGATACAGTCGAGCCGCGCTGAGATGGATCCCTCCAGCATCAAAACGCCCGCCATATTGCGCACCGTTCCCTTGGCCGCAACCGGCGTCTGCGCAGGATACGCCGCGCCAAACCGCAGCTCGTGCAGATCCAGCTCAGTCTCAAACGGGATCACGCCGCCGGGACAATCGATGATTTTTGCCAGGTTTAAAAACATGATTTTCACCTGCTCTATAGTCATGCAGTGGCTATTATATCGCCATTTTCTCTCAAAGTCAAATGCTTTTTTCAAAAACATGCCCCCTGGTACGACCGGCCGGCGCTTCTAAAATTCTTCCCCTTTCCCTCTGAAAATTCTCCACTTTGTGCATTGACTTTTCTGCCGAACCTCATCATAGTGAAACCAAAGACAGCAGAACGGAGGCCACGCTCCATGAGAGAATTTGAGATCCGTGCCAACGATGCCGGGCAGCGGCTGGACCGCTTTTTGGCCAAAAATGTGCCGCTTTTGCCCGCCTCCCTGGCGCAAAAATACATCCGCCTCGGCCGCATCAAGCGAAACGGCAAAAAAGCGCTGCGGGATCTTCGTCTGGAGCAGGGCGATCTGCTCCAGCTCTACATCAACGACGAGTTCTTCGATGCGCCCCGGGCCGACAACGGCTATCTGACGGTCACGGCGCCGAAGCTACAGATCGTATACGAGGATGAAAATATTCTGCTGGTGGACAAGCGCCCCGGCCTTGCCGTCCACCCCCACGACGGCGCGGAGTACGGCAAGACCCTCATCGACCACATCCAGGCCTATCTCTATGCAAAGCGGGAGTGGAATCCCCGGGCAGAGCACGCCTTCGCGCCCGCTCTGTGCAACCGGATTGACCGCAATACCGGCGGAATCGTCATTGCGGCCAAAAACGCAGAGGCGCTGCGCATTATGAATCAGAAGATCAAGGACCACGAGCTCTCCAAGCAGTATCTGTGCATCGTCCACGGCACGCCCGCGCCCAAAGACGGCACCCTGCGCGGCTACATTTTCAAAGATGCGGTCAAAAACCGGGTCTATGTCACCCAGTCGTCCCAGAAGGGCGCCAAGACGGCTGTCACCCACTATCGCACCCTCTGCACGCACCGCGGCCTCTCTCTTCTGGAGTGTACCCTGGAGACCGGCCGGACGCACCAGATCCGCGCCATGCTGGCAAGCGCCGGCCACCCGCTGCTGGGCGACGGAAAATACGGCCGTCTGGACAAGCAGTATGATCGGAAGTTCCAGGCGCTCTATGCCTACCGGCTTCGCTTCTGCTTTACCTCTGACGCCGGTATTTTGTCCAATCTGAACGGCCGGACCTTCACCGTACATACCGTCCCCTTTGTGGCGGAATATTTTGGAATCTCCTCGACTGAGCTGCTATAATCTGCCATTTTCCCCCGCATTTTCGCGTTTTTTTGTGTTCAAATCCTGAAACCACAAAAAATGTCGGATTTTCTCTAAATTATTTATTGACATTAGGGGTGGAAGCCTTTAATATGGCAATCGTTGGCGATGTTTATTCTCTGACAATTATTTTTAAGAAATGGGGGAGGATCAATGTCCAAAGCTCTCATCCGCTTGTCGGATTTAACCATGGCTTTCGATGGGGAAACCGTATTGGACCGGTTGAACCTCACAATCAATGATCGCGAATTTCTCACATTGCTCGGACCGAGTGGTTGCGGTAAAACGACAACCCTTCGGATCATTGCCGGCTTTTTGACGCCGGACGCGGGCGATGTGTTTTTTGATGGGCAGCGTATCAACGACCAGCCGCCCTATAGACGAAAAATCAACACTGTCTTCCAGAAATATGCCCTGTTCCCTCACCTGGATGTTTTCGACAACATCGCCTTTGGCCTGCGGATTTCCAAGCTCCCCAAGCAGGAGATCCGGGACCGCGTCACAGAAATGCTCTCCATCGTCAGTCTGACAGGCTTTGAGCATCGGAAGGTGACCTCCCTCTCCGGCGGCCAGCAGCAGCGCGTGGCCATCGCCCGTGCGCTGGTCAACCGGCCCAAGGTGCTGCTGCTCGATGAGCCATTGGGCGCGCTGGACCTGCGGCTGCGCAAGGACATGCAGAACGAGCTCAAGCGCATCCAGCAGGCCATGGGGATCACCTTTATCTATGTCACCCACGACCAAGAGGAGGCCCTCACCATGTCGGACACGGTGGTGGTCATGGACAAGGGGCACATACAGCAGATCGGCACCCCACAGGACATCTACAACGAGCCGCAAAATGCGTTTGTGGCCGATTTTATCGGCGAGAGCAACATTCTGGACGGCGTCATGCGCGCAGACTACTGCGTCGAGTTTTTCGGCCACCGCTACCAGTGCCTCGATCATGGCTTTGCGCCGAATGAGCCGGTGGATGTGGTCATCCGGCCGGAGGACATCGACATCGTACATCCGCAGCACGGGCTTTTGCTCGGCACCGTCACCAATGTCACCTTCAAAGGCGTACACTACGACATTATTGTGGATTTCGGCGGCTTTAAATGGCTGGTACAGACCACCGATTTTCAGCCAGTCGGCGCAGAGATCGGCATTCAGCTGGAGCCGGATGCCATCCATGTGATGAAAAAGAGCGAGTACTCTGACCAGTTTGGCGACTACAGCTCCTATTCCGAGGAATACGACGAGCTTGTGGAAAACCCGGAGGGCGACGAAGATGAGGACTAAACTGCTCGCCGCCCCCTATCTGCTCTGGATGGCGCTCTTTACCATCATCCCGCTCGGCGTTGTCTTTTATTATGCGCTGACGGATTCCAGCACCGGCGCCTTCACCCTGGCCAATCTCGCCCACATGGGAAGCTATATCCCGATCTTCTGGCGGTCCATCTGGTACGCCCTGGTCGCCTCTGCCATCTGTCTGCTGATCGGCTATCCAGTGGCCTATACCATTGCGCAGACTTCGCCCACCACCCAGAAGATTCTCTATATGCTGATTATGCTCCCCATGTGCATGAGCTTTCTGCTGCGGACGCTCGCCTGGGTCGGCCTGCTGCAGGACACGGGCATCATCAATAAATTTCTTGGGAATTTCGGCATCGGCCCGCTTCCGCTGATCCGCAACGCGGGGGCCGTCATCATGGGCATGGTCTACAACTATCTGCCCTACATGATCATGCCGCTTTACACTGTCATGATGAAGATCGATCCCCGGCTCATCGAGGCGGCGCAGGATCTGGGCTGTAATCACCGCACAACCTTCTCCAAGGTGATCTTCCCACTCTCCATCCCCGGGATCATCTCCGGCGCCACCATGGTGTTTGTGCCCGCCGTCTCCACCTTCTACATCTCACAGAAGCTGGGCTCCACCTCGACCACCATGATCGGCGATGTCGTCGAAACCCAGTTTAAAAGCGCCTACAATCCCAACCTGGGTGCGGCTATGAGTCTGGTTTTGATGGTGATTATCTTCGTCTGCATCGGCATCATGAATCATTTTGCCGACAAGGACAGCGAGGAGGGGATCATCACGCTATGAGAAAGCTCAGCCGCGTCTATACCGCATTGATCTTTTTGTTTCTCTATGCGCCAATCCTGGTCCTCATCGTGGCCTCTTTCAACACCGGAAAGGATATCACCACCTTTGACGGCTTTACCCTGCACCAGTATGCAGAGCTCTTTAAAGACCGGAGCCTTCTGCCTCTGCTGCGCAATTCTGTCGTCATCGCCGTGCTCTCCAGCCTGATCGCCACCATTCTCGGGACCTGCGCAGCGCTGGGCATCCGCGCGCTGCGCCAGCGAACGCGCAATTTGGTGATGTCTGTGACCAATATTCCGCTGACCAACCCGGAAATTGTCTCCGGCATCTCCCTCGCGCTGCTGTTCGT
>JAHZEE010000117.1 GCA_019421975.1 Clostridiales bacterium
CGGGAGGCTCCCCCTGGAGGGGGAGCTGGCGCCGATAGGCGACTGAGAGGGGGAATTTTTACATCTTGATTGCACTTCCATATGTACGCGGCTCCGCCTGTGCGCCGGATCCATCGCCCGTACGGAGAAAATAGTTGCCAAACAGTGCAAAGCGGGGTATAATAACCGCATAGAAGTTCTAGATTGACCAGAATGGAGGAATTACCTATGAGAATGGCTCGGTTTATTCTGAAAATTGTTGGTGCGTCTCTGGCGTTTGCCGGTGCAGTCTGCCTGGCGATCGGCTATTGGGACAAAATGGTGATGTGTACGCAGAAGCGCCGTCCGTCCGAGTACGATGACTACGCGGATGTTGATGTTGAATAAGCAAAGCGTAAAAATGGGAGGAAGCAGTGCTTCCTCCCATTTTTTGTATCCTCACAGATCCTGCGCCATGGTCTCCAGCATCTGTTCTGCCTGCCGGAGCGCAGGCTCGGGGTCGCGGCCCACAATGTCCAGATTCTCCGCCGAGACAAACGAGGCGTTTGGAACGCCGAGCAGGGTCGAGAACAGCCCCGCCACATAGTCATACCCAAAATTCAATGTCCCAATGGTGCCGCCGGCGGTGGTGACATAGATCAGCCGCTGGCCCTTGCAGCAGCCCACAGGCTGCCCGGCCTCATTGTAATAAAATGTGAGGCCGCACACGCTGACCTGCTCCAGATATGCCTTGAGCGACGCGGGGAACGACAGATCCCAGTAGGGAGCGCCAAAGAGCAGGTAGTCGGCGCGGATGAGCTGCTCTGCCAGCGCCAGCATGGGCGCGTCAAACTGTTTCTCCCGCACCAGCGCGTCCCGGCGCTCCAGGTCCGCCGCCTGCAGCAGCGGTGTCTGGGTGGCATCCACCTCTTCCACCTGAATGTCGGCTGGCAGGTGGGCCAGGAAATGGCGGCACAGCCGGTCGGTCCGGGACACCCCCTTGCCGCGGGGACAGCAGTTGATATACAGCAGTGTTTTCATGGTGTTTCAGATCCTTCCTCTGTGTCCGATGCCGCCGGCGGCTGGGGAATCTCAAAGGCCGGGGCATGGGATACGGCTGGCGTCTGCCCATTCATCACGGCCTCAAACTGCTGCCGGCTCATCGTCTCGTGTTCCAGCAGAAACGCGGCAACCTGCTGCAGCTGCTGGGCGTGTTCCTGCAAAATGGTTTTACATTTCTCATAGGCCAGGTCGATCAGCGCCTTGACCTCATCGTCAATACTTCCGGCGACCTTTTCGGAATAGGACTTGGTCTTTTCGTAATCGCGGCCGATAAAGACCTCGCTTGTGGAGCCATAGCTCACAGTGCCGAGCTTCTCGCTCATGCCGTAGCGCGAGACCATCTCGCGCGCCAGCGCGCTGGCGCGGTCGATATCGTTGGAAGCGCCGGTGGAGATGTCGTCCAGAAACAGCTGCTCGGCCACCCGTCCGCCCAAAAACGAGACAATCTGCTCAAACATCTCATTGCGGGAGAGAAAGCTGCGGTCCTCGGCCGGCAGGGAGATGGTCATGCCGCCCGCGCCGCCGCGGGGGACAATGGTGATCTGATGGACCGGGTCGTGGGTGGGCAGATAGTGCATCACCACCGCATGGCCGGCCTCGTGGATGGCGGTGAGCTTCCGCTCGTGCTGGGAGACGACCCGGCTCTTCTTTTCCGGGCCTGCGATCACGCGCAGCATGGCCTGCTCCAGATCCGCCATGGTGATGGCCCGACGATTTTCCCGCGCGGCCAGCAATGCCGCCTCATTGAGCAGGTTGGACAGATCCGCGCCGGTGAAGCCGGCCGTCGCCGCGGCCACATTGTGCAGATTGACATTGTCCGCCAGGGGCTTGTTGCGCGCGTGGACTTTGAGGATCGCCTCCCGGCCGCGGGTGTCGGGCGCGCCCACAAAAATCTGCCGGTCGAACCGGCCGGGGCGCAGCAGCGCCGGATCCAGGATGTCCTGCCGGTTGGTGGCGGCCAGGACAATGACGCCCTCGTTGTTGCTGAAGCCGTCCATCTCCACCAGCAGCTGGTTGAGGGTCTGCTCGCGCTCATCGTGCCCGCCGCCCAGGCCCGCGCCTCTGCGTCGGCCGACGGCGTCGATCTCGTCGATAAAGACAATGGCCGGCGCCACTTTTTTGGCCTGGTCAAACAGATCGCGGACGCGGCTGGCGCCGACGCCCACATAGAGCTCTACAAAGTCAGAGCCGGAGATGGACAGGAACTGCACGCCCGCCTCGCCGGCCACCGCCTTGGCCAGCAGGGTCTTGCCGGTGCCCGGCGGTCCGACCAGGAGCACGCCCTTGGGAATCCGGGCGCCCAGGTCAATGAACTTCTGAGGCTCTTTCAGAAATTCGACGATCTCCTCCAGCTCGACCTTCTCCTCGTCCGCGCCGGCCACATCGTCAAAGGTCACCTTGTTGGCGGTCTCCAGGCCCGTGTGGGTCCGGGCCTTGCTGAACTTCATCACACTGTTTCCGCCGCCGCCCGAGCGGTTCATCAGCACGAACCAGACCACGAAGAACAGCACCAGAATCAGCAGATAGGGGACAAAGCTCAGCCAGAATGGCATCTCATAGCCCTGGGGATAATCGTAGGAGGTGAGAATTCCGTCCTGATACTGCTGCTGGATGAGGCCGCCCAGATCGTTATAAAAGACATTGAAGCTGTAGAGGTCGTGGCGGACTGTGCTCTTTCCCTCATAGGGCGCGCGCAGCTCCATGACGACGGTGCCGTCGTCGACCACAAAGGATTTTACCTGCTCCGTCTGAAACAGCGTGACCATCTCTGAATAGGTCAGCGTGTCGGTATTGGCTGGCTTGCTGTAAAAAGAGACCATGAGGATGAGAAAGAACAGAATCAGCAATGACAGGGGCAGAAGCGATGGTTTTCGTTTCAACTCGTTACTCCTTATTTTGTATAGATTTCCGGCTTTAAAACGCCGACATAGGGGAGGTTGCGGTACAGATCATTATAGTCCAGACCGTAGCCCACCACGAACTCATTGGGAATCTGGAAGCCGGTCCAGTCTGCGGTGATGTCGGACAGGCGCCGCTCCGGCTTGTCGAGCAGCGCGCAGATCCGCAGAGAGGCCGGCTGCCGCAGCTGGAGCATCTGCACCACGGCGTGCAGGGTCCGGCCGGTGTCCAGGATGTCCTCCAGGACGACCACATGACGGCCGCGGATGTCGTAGCGGGTGTCCAGCTGCACCTTGACCCGCCCACTGGATTCGGCGCCCTCGTAGGACGAGACAGACATGAAGTCAAAATCACAGGGAATGGGGATCCGGCGGACCATATCGGCATAGAAGACGACTACACCACGAAGGATACCCAAAAAAATCGGGCGTTTATCCGCGTATTCCCTGGCCAGGATCTGGCCAAGTTCTTCCTCCCGGTCGTGGATTTGCTGCTCGGTCAACAGAATATATGCGAGATCGGAGTCCATCATTTCATATCTCTTCTTTCTCTAGGATACTTAAATAGAGCACAGAATCCCGGGAATTGGGGATATGGTCGAGATCTGTACCGATTCCAATGACCGCCGCAACCCCGGCGCTGTCTGCAATCACCGGGATCCGGTCGCGCAGGCGGACGGGAATTTTGCGGTCAATCATCAGTTTTTTTAAGGTCTTGCGGCCGCCGGGCAGCCGGATGGTGTCGCCGGGCTGCCGGGCGCGGAGCCACAGCGGACCGGCGATGCGAAGCGGCAGTGCGCCGTCGCGTGGCGCATCGCTGCACAGAACCTGAATCCCAAGGGAGGGAACCGGCGTGAGGCCGGGGCAGCTGAGCGCGGTCGGCACGATGGCCGTCTCTGCCGGCGGCTGCGGCGCCAGCAGCTCGTACTGCCGGGCGACCGTCTGCCCGCCCGGCAAAACCGTCTGGGCCGACGGATTGGATGAATCCAAAAGCTGAGAGAGCGCCTGTACATGGGCGGCGCCGGGCGTGGGGATCTGCAGCTGCCGGAGCCACTGCAGCAGTGCGCGCCGCTGGAGCACCGGCGGCGCCGCACGCAGCACATCGCACCTCAGACCGGCGCCTGCCTGAGCACGGGACAGCAGCTCGGCGGCCAGCTGGTCGAGCAGGGCGTCCTCCTGGCGCATTCGGTCTGCAGCCTGCCCATAGGACTGGGGCAGAGAGGGATTTTCCGCCAGCAGCAGCGGTACCACCTGGTGCCGGAGCCGGTTGCGCAGACAGGTGTCGGCGCGGTTGCTGGAGTCCTCCACATGGGGCAGATCCCGCGCCGTCAGATAGGCGAGGACCTGCTGCCGCGTCAGAGAGAGCATGGGGCGGATCAGGCGGCCGCGCACCGGCGGAATGCCGCACAGACCGTGCAGAGATGCGCCGCGGATCAGGCGCATCAGCGCGGTCTCCAGGTTGTCATCTGCGGTGTGAGCGGTGGCGATATACCCGTCGGGCAGCGCGTCAAAAAAGGCATAACGCAGCGCCCGCGCGGCCTGCTCCAGACTCTGCCCATGGCGCTTGGCATAGGCCGCCGTGTCGCCGTGGCCCATCTCAAAGGGGATGCGCCGCGCGGCACAGAACGAGGCGACAAACTGGGCGTCGCGGTCGGCCTCCTCCGGGCGCAGGTGGTGGTGAAAATGGACTGCGCGCACGGCAATGTCCTGCTGGCCCTGCAGCTGCCACAGACAGTCCAGCAGCGCCATGGAATCGGCGCCGCCGGAGACCGCGCAGTGGACGGTGCCGGTGATGTGCTGCGCGGTGAGAAATGCCGCAACCTCATCCCTCATTGTGTTTCCACTCCCGGTCCGAGAAGGTGGTGAACTGCGGCAGCCACTGCAGCTTGACCGTGCCCGTCTCACCGTGGCGGTTTTTGGCCACGATGGCCTCGGCCACATTGGGCTCCTCGGAGTTCTCGTTGTAGTAGTCGTCGCGGTAGAGGAACATGACCTCGTCCGCATCCTGCTCGATGGCGCCGGATTCGCGCAGGTCGGACAAAATGGGGCGCTTGTCCTGGCGGCCCTCCGGCGAACGGGAGAGCTGGCTCAGGCAGATGACGGGGACATTGAGCTCCTTGGCCATGATCTTCATGGCGCGGGAGATCTCACCCACGGCCAGCACGCGGTTTTCCGGCGTCCGGCTGCCACCGCCG
This sequence comes from Clostridiales bacterium, assembly GCA_019421975.1. Lineage (GTDB taxonomy): Bacteria > Bacillota > Clostridia > Oscillospirales > Oscillospiraceae > CAKTFW01. Next base: position 5,114 of record JAHZEE010000117.1, read on the forward strand.
GCTGAGGTCATGAGCTGCAGATAGTCGATGACGATGAGCCCCAGGTTGTCGAGCCTGCGGCACTTGGCGTTCATCTCCGCCACGGTGATAGAGGGGGTGTCATTGACCCGGATGTCCGTCTGTGACAGCGCCGCGGAGGCCAGGCCGATCCGGCTCCACTCGTCCTCGGAGAGCCGGCCGGTGAGCAGCTTCTGGTTGTCCACAAAGCTCTCATTGGCGATCAGGCGCATGGCCAGCTGCTCCTTGGACATATCCAGGGAGAAAAAGGCCACGGTTTTCTGGGACTTTTTGGCCACAGACAGGGCGATGTTGAGGGCCATGGAGGTCTTGCCCATGCCGGGCCGGGCCGCAATCAGCACCAGGTCCGACTTGTTGAGGCCGTTGATTTTGCGGTCCAGATCCTGCAGGCCCGTGGAGAGGCCGGGAATCTCATTTCCGGCCTGGGCCAGCTCGGTCAGCCGGTCAAAGACCGATAAGAGCACCGTGCCGATGTGCTCCAGCTCCTGCCGCCCCTGGTCCTTGCGCAGCGCGG
>JAHZEE010000118.1 GCA_019421975.1 Clostridiales bacterium
GAGAGGGCAAGGCGTCGGAGCTGGCAGAGCTGGCCCGGAACCACGACGCCACGATGATTATTTTTGACAACGATCTGACCCCCTCGCAGAACCGGGCGCTGGAGCAGCTCACCGGCGTGCGGGTGCTCGACCGCAGCGCGCTGATTCTCGACATCTTCGCCCAGCGGGCCAAGACCAAGGAGGGCCGCCTGCAGGTGGAGCTGGCCCAGTACAACTATCTGCTGCCGCGGCTGGCCGGCATGTGGACCCATCTGGAGCGCCAGGAGGGCGCCATCGGCTCCCGCGGCCCCGGCGAGACCCAGCTGGAGACCGACCGCCGCCTCATCCGCCAGCGGATCACACGGCTGGAGGCGGAGCTGCGGGAGGTGCGGAAAAACCGGGCCGTCCAGCGGGAGCGCCGCATCAAAAACGCCATCCCGGTGGTGGCGCTGGTGGGCTACACCAACGCCGGCAAATCCACACTGCTCAACCGGCTGACGGACGCCGGCATTCCGGCCAACAACCGGCTGTTTGACACGCTGGACACCACCGCCCGCCAGCTGGAGCTCTCTGACACCCTGCGCGTGATCGTCTCCGACACCGTTGGCTTTATCGCAAAGCTCCCCCACCATCTGGTGGAGGCCTTCCGCGCCACGCTGGAAGAGCTGCAATACGCCGATCTTCTGATCCATGTGATCGACGCAGCTGACCCGGAGCAAACGGCGCACATCGAGGTGGTCGACCGCCTGATTGCCCAGCTGGCAAAGCCAGGCGTGCCGGTGCTGGAGGTCTACAACAAGGCGGATCTGGTGGCAGAGGACGATCTGCCCCACAGAGCCGGCAGCATCGCCATCTCGGCCAAAACCGGCCGAGGCGTGGACGAGCTGCTGCGCCGGATTGAGCAGGCGGTGGGGCCCAGGCTTCACCACGCCGTCTTTCTGCTCCCCTATTCCATGGCCGGGCAGATTGAGCAGCTGCACCGGCAGGCCAAGGTGTGCGCCTGCGACTATGAGACGGAGGGCATCCGGGTGGAGGCCATCTGTGACGATGTGGTCTTTGGCCGGCTGCAGGCCTGTCTGGTGGAGGAGCGATGATGGAGGAGTACCGGATTCCCACCCAGGATGCCGAGACGGAGTTTGTCGAGAAGCACAGCCGCTTCATCACCCACCTCTGGCACACCCCGACCGAGGCGGAGGCCCAGGCCCGGATCAAGTGGGCCAGAGAGACCTATTGGGACGCCACCCACAATGTCTATGCCTATCTGCTGCGCGGCAGCATCATGCGCTACTCGGACGACGGCGAGCCGCAGGGCACCGCGGGGATGCCGGTCCTGGAGGTGCTTCGCCGGGAGGAGCTGTTCGAGGTCACCTGCGTGGTCACCCGCTACTTTGGCGGCACCCTGCTTGGCGCCGGCGGGCTGATCCGCGCCTACGGGCACGGTGCCAAGCAGGCAGTGGACGCCGCTGGCGTGTCCATGCTGCGCGTCTGGAGCACTTTGGAGATCCCATGCCCCTATCCCCTGTTCGAGCGGATGAAGCTGGAGATCTCCGCCTCGGGCGGGATCCTGGCGGACACGGAGTATGGCGCGCAGATTCTGCTGCGCGTGCTCGTCCCCCAGGCCGGCGCCGACGCGCTCCTGGCCCGGATTGTCGACGCCTCCAACGGCCGGGTCACAGGCACAGTGACCGGCGCGGAGTACCGCGCCTTTCCGGTGCCGCCCCACGGCAGATGACTTTTGAAGGGTAAAAAAAGATTTTTAGCGTTTCTCTGCGTAATTCTTAAGTATCCGGAAGTTTGAGGTGAGACTCTCTATGACCATCCGCCAGCAGTTGGAACAACTGGAAGCGGCCACGCTCTGCCCGCAGGCCGCCTTTGCATCCCGATCCAAGGGACGGCTGCGGCCTGAAACAGAGGATCCGACCGATGTGCGCACCTGTTACCAGCGGGACACCGACCGGGTGGTACACTCCAAGGCATTTCGCCGGCTGATGCACAAAACCCAGGTGTTTCTGCAGCCGGAGGGCGACCACTACCGCACCCGCATGACCCACACACTGGAGGTAGCGCGGATTGCCCGCACCATCACCCGCGCGCTGCGTCTCAATGAGGATCTGACCGAGGCCGCCGCCCTGGGCCACGATTTGGGCCACACCCCCTTCGGACACGCCGGAGAGGTGGCGCTCACTCAGATCATGGGCAAGCCCTTCCGCCACAACGAGCAGTCTCTGCGTGTGGTGGACTATCTGGAGAAGGATGGGCAGGGCCTCAACCTGACCTACGAGGTGCGGATGGCCATTCTGGGCCACACAGGCCCCCATGTTCCGGAGACACTGGAGGGCCAGATCGTCCGGATCTCAGACCGCATCGCCTACATCAATCACGATATCGACGACGCCATGCGCGCCGGCATTCTCACCAACGACGACATTCCCCGGCATATCTCCGAGCTTCTGGGCAGCACCCACAAGGCGCGGATCAACACGCTGGTACAGGATCTGATCTTCCACACCCTGCAGACCGGCACGCTGTCCATGCAGCCGCAGATCGAACGGGCCATGCTGGATCTGCGGGAGTTCATGTTTGAGCATGTCTACCGAAACCCTGTCGCCAAGGGCGAGGAGTCCAAGGCCCGCGACATCGTCCAGCGGCTCTATGAGTTCTATGTCAGCCACACCGACCGCCTGCCGGCTGACTTTCAGCAGGCCCTGCACGCCGAGTGCGTGGAGCGCGTCGTCTGTGACTATATCGCCGGCATGACCGATAAATATGCCGTCTATAAATTTTCTGAGCTCTTCATCCCCACTGCCTGGCAGCTGCGGGATTGAACCGGCCTTTTCCCAGGAGGTGTACATATATGGCCTTTTCCCCCGCGTTTCTCGACGAGCTGGTCGCCCGCAATCCCATTGAGGATGTGGTGGGCCAGTATGTCTCTTTGACGCGGCGCGGCAGCAACCTGTTTGGCCTGTGTCCGTTCCACGCCGAAAAGACGGCCTCCTTCTCCGTTGCGCCGGACAAGGGAATCTACTATTGCTTTGGCTGCCACAGGGGCGGCGGCGTCATCCACTTTATCATGGAGCAGGAGTCTCTGGAGTTTCCGGATGCAGTCCGGTTCCTGGCAAAGCGGGCCGGCATGGAGGTGCCGGAGGACGATTTGCAGCAGTCCGCCTATCGGCGCAAAAGCCGGCTCTGGGCCCTGTGCAAGGACGCCGCCCGCTACTTCCATCGCTGTCTCACAGAGCCCGGCGGCGCGGCCGCGCGGGAGTATGTCCATGCCCGCGGCATCTCCGCCTCCATTGTCACCCGGTTCGGGCTGGGCTTCGCGCCCGACAGCTGGTCCGGCCTCATCGACGCCATGGCGAAGCTCGGCTACGAAAAGCAGGACCTGCTGGACGCAGGGCTCGCCGTCAAGAGCAAGGAGAAGGGCTCCATCTACGACCGGTTCCGCAACCGGCTCATGTTTCCCATCATCGACATCTCCGGCAATGTGATCGGCTTTGGCGGCCGGGTACTGGGAGAGGGCACCCCGAAGTATCTCAACTCCCCGGAAACGCTCATTTTTAACAAGCGAAAAAATTTATTTGCGCTCAATGTGGCGAAAAAGAGCAAAATGGGCATGCTGATTTTGACAGAGGGCTATCTGGACGCCATCAGCCTGCACCAGTTTGGATTTGACTGCGCGGTGGCCTCGCTGGGCACCTCGCTGACGGAGGAGCACGCCGCCATACTCGCCAAGTACACCAACCAGGTGGTTCTGACCTACGACGGCGACGAGGCCGGGCAGACTGCAACGCGGCGGGCCATCCCGATGCTGGAGCGCACGGGCGTACAGGTCAAGGTGCTGCGGATGCGCGGCGCCAAGGATCCGGATGAATTTCTGAAAAAATACGGCGCCGACCGCTTCAAGCTGCTGCTGGAGCAGTCAGAAAACCACATCGAATACCAGCTTGCGAGCCTGCAGTCCCAGTTTGACCTCTCCGCCGACGACCAGAAGGTCGCCTTCACCCGCAAGGCCATTGATCTGGTCGCGGGTCTGTCCACGGCCGTAGAGCGGGAGGTCTATGGCGGCCGGGTGGCGGATCTGGCGGGTATCTCCGCCGAGAGCATCCGCTTCGAGGTGGACAAGACCAGGCGCCGTCTGGCAGCGGCCGCCAAGAAAAAGCAGGTAAAGCAGGCCCTGGATCCGGCCAGGACCCTGCAGCCCGCCATCGCGTCAGAGCACTATGAGGATCTGCATTCGGCCATGGCGGAGGAGGGACTGCTCCGCATGATTCTGACAGAGCCAGCGCTGTTCGAGCGTGCAAATGCGCTGGAGCCGGAGCAGTTCTCCTCGCCTCTGCTGGGCCGTGCCTTTGAGGCCCTGCGCACCCGCTATCAGGCGGGCCTTTCCGTCACCCTTGCCACGCTGGAGGGCAGCTTTACGCCGGAGGAGATCCGGCATTTAACCGCAATTGTGCGGCGGGAAGAGACGCTGGTCCAGGACGAGGCCATGGAGGATTACATCCGGCTGATTGAAGAGGCAAGCAGCCGCAGACAGATGCGTTCCGGCGGTGATTTGATCGCCATGCGGGATCGCCTGAAAAAGATAAAAGGATACGGAGATTGATGCCTATGGATAAGAACCAGACACAGGAGATCACGACGCTGCAGGGCGCATTGGACGCGCTGATGTCCAAGGGAAAAAAGGACGGGACCGTCTCCTCCAGAGCAGTCATTGACATGCTGGACGCCATCGACGCCACCCCGGAGCAGGCCGAGCAGCTCTACAACACGCTGGAGGCCGCCGGGATTGAAATTGATGTGGGGGATATCCTCGATTTGCTCCAGGGTGTGCCGGACCTGGCCGATGAGGAGCCCACGGAGAGTGAGATCCAGAAAATTGAAGTGGAAAAGCCCGAGCAGACCGCTCCCCTGCCGGACAGCCCGGCGCTGGGCGATCTGGTCCGCATGTATCTCAAGGAGATCGGCAAGGTGCCGCTGCTGTCAGCCGAGGAGGAGGCAGCGTTGGGAGAGCAGATTCACGCCGGTCAGCAGGCCGCCGCGCAGCTGCAGACGCTTCCGTCCGACGCCGACGCCGCTGCACGCCAGGCGCTGGAAGCGGCGGTGGCCCGCAGCGAGCAGGCCAAGCAGCGGCTGGCAGAGTCCAACCTCCGGCTGGTGGTCTCCATTGCAAAGCGCTATATCGGCCGCGGGATGCAGCTGCTGGATCTGGTCCAGGAGGGCAACCTGGGACTCATCAAGGCGGTGGAAAAGTTCGACTACACCAAGGGCTTTAAGTTTTCCACCTACGCCACCTGGTGGATTCGCCAGGCCATCACCCGCTCCATCGCCGATCAGGCGCGTACGATCCGCATTCCGGTGCACATGGTGGAGACCATCAACAAGGTCATCCGCACCTCCCGCACACTTCTGCAGGAGCTGGGCCACGATCCCTCGCCGGAGGAGATTGCCGCCAGCATGGACATGCCGGTGGAGAAGGTGGAGGAGATTCTCAAGATTGCGCAGGATCCTGTCTCCCTGGAGACCCCCATCGGCGAGGAGGAGGACAGCCATCTGGGCGACTTCATCGAGGATGAGGAGGCCGCGCAGCCCGCGGAGGCCGTATCCTATAATCTGCTCAAAGAGCAGCTGGTGGATGTGCTCGGAACCCTGACGCC
>JAHZEE010000119.1 GCA_019421975.1 Clostridiales bacterium
GGACGCTGTGTGGCAATCACCAGGTGCATGCCGGAGGCGCGGCCCATCTGTGCCACGCGGCAGATGGATTCCTCCACCTCCTTTGCCGCAACCAGCATGAGATCCGCCAGCTCGTCGATGACCACCACCAGCTGCGGCATTGGGGTCACATCCGGCAAGGATTCTGCCTGGCGGTTATAGGACTCCAGATCCCGCACGCCCGCGTCCGCCATCATCCGGTAGCGGCGCATCATCTCCGTCACCGCCCACTGCAGCGCGCCCGCGGCCTTTTTAGGGTCTGTCACCACGGGAATGAGCAGATGTGGGATCCCATTATAGACGCCCAGCTCCACCATCTTGGGGTCCACCATGATGAGCTTGACCTCCTCCGGCTTTGCCTTGTAGAGCAGCGAGGTGATCAGGGTGTTCATACACACCGATTTGCCGGAGCCGGTGGTACCTGCAATGAGCAAATGCGGCAGTTTGGCGATATTTCCCACAATCGCGTTGCCGCCAATGTCCTTTCCGAGGGCAAAGGCGACCTTGGACTTGTGATTTTTAAAGGCCGGCGAGTCGATCACCTCGCGGGCATAGACCGTGCTGACCAGTTTGTTCGGCACTTCGATTCCCACCACGGAAATCTGATCCGGGATGGCGGAGATCCGAACGCCCGAAGCGCCAAGGGACAGCGCAATATCGTCGGCCAGATTGGTAATCTTACTGAGCTTGACGCCCTGGTCCAGCTTCAGCTCATACCGGGTCACCGAGGGACCGCGGGTGACATTCTGAATTTCCGCGTCAATGTTGAAGCTCTGCAGCGTGTTGGCCAGCCGCTGCTGGTTGTCCCGCATCTCCACATAGCCGTCCACGGAGGAGCCGGCAGCCTGGTCAAGCAGCGTGATGGGCGGATAGTCATAGGCCTCCGCAGGCGCCGTCTGACTCTCAATATCCCGCGCGATCTCCTCGGCCGCCGCCTGCGCCTCCTCCGGCTTCACCTGCTCCTGCTTTTCCTCCACAGGGGAGGTCAGCTCCATCCGCTCGACGCAGATCTCCGGCTCCAGCGGCTCGGGTGCCGGCGGCTCCGCAACCGGGGACGGCTGCGGCAGGTCATCCGCTGCCTGCGCCGCTGCAGCAGCCGCTTCCATGGCCGCTGCCGCCTCCTTGCGCCGCTGCCGCATCAGCTCATCCGGTGACTTCACCGCGCGCTTCGGCGCCGGCGGCTCCGCCTTGGCCGGCGCATCGTCGTCGAGCGGGATGTCGTAGGCAAAGTGCCGGCTCCGGTTGACCCGCTCAATGTGCTTCTGCGCCACATGGTTTACAAGCGCCGTGGCCGGATCCACCGGCTCCTGCTCTGCCTCCTCCTCGTCCTCCGGCTCTGGACGCGGGCGGTTTTTGATGGCCCGGATCAGGCTTGCAACCGTCATATTAAAGGCCATGATGAGCAGCAGCAGCGACAGGACAATCAGCACAAAGACCGCCAAAAAGCGGCCCAGAATGGTCTGAAGCAGCTGCCCGACAAAACCGGATATCAGGCCGCCGGAGGTTCCCTCCACCCCCGTCAGGTACAGCTCCTTTACAATGGACCAGCTCCAGCTCGTCGCTGCACCTGGCAAAAACAGATGGATCACAGCGCCGATGCTGACGGGCAGCAGCATGGTGCTTGCAACCCGCATCCGTACCGCCTGTCCGCGGTGGAAAAACAGTGTCACCGCCGAGAGCAACAGGCAAAACGGCACCAGATAAAACCCGTATCCGATCAGGCCGCACACCAGGCCGCGGATCCAGCGCAGCAGCAGCGCGTCGCTTCCAAACATCGCAATCACGACGATCACACAGAGCGCCAGTGCCGCCAGTGCCCCGACCTCCCGTGTCACTGGACTGTAGGTCTGCTGCGCACGCTTCCCGCCGGCGGACCTGGTCCTTCCCCCTGTTGTCCGCCGGGCTGTTCTCTTCTTTCCCGCCATGAGATATGTTCACCTTCGTTCTTTTGTATCCGTCATTTACACAATCAGTGAGAGCGCCAGCGTCACAAGGCCCGCACCCCAGCAGTAGTACGAGAACCAGCCAAAGGACCCCTTCTTCGCTATGTAGCGCAGCAGCCGGATGGACAGATAGCCGGAGACCGCCGCCACCGCAACGCCCACCAGGTACATGGGCAGCAAACTCCAGTCCATCTCAGACTGAAACGCATCGGCCAGGCTCAAAATGTTGGCGCCCAGCACGGCCGGAATGGAGAGCAGGAACGAAAAACGCACCGCAAACTCGCGGTCGAATTTCCGCGCCATCCCCGTTGCGATTGTGGTACCGGAGCGGGAGATGCCCGGTACCACCGCCAACGCCTGTCCCACACCTACGATCAGGGCATCGAGCATGGTGGCGCTGCGCTCGGTCTTGGTGCCGCGCCGCATCCGGTCGCTGAAAAACAGCAGGGCGCCGGTCACAAGCAGCGCAAAGCCCACAAAGAAGGTGTTGGAATAGAGCGACTCCACACGGTCTTTGACCGGAAGGATCAGAAACAGCGGAAGGGTTGCCACAATCAGCATCACAATCATCCGTCTGGCCGGGTAATCCGGATGCTCCCCCGCCGGCAGGCGGCGCAGGTGCACCATGGTGAAAAACTCCCTGACCAGGCCGACAATGTCGCCCCAATAGGCTGCAAACACCGCAATCAGCGTGCCCAGGTGCAGCAGGACATCAAAGAGCATATAGTCGTGCTCCACATCTGACATTCCAAAGAAATTCTGGAAGATCGCCAGATGGCCTGAACTCGAAATCGGCAAAAATTCCGCAATACCCTGAATCAGTCCCATCAGGATGGCGGTCAAATAGCTCATAGTCGTTCCTCCGCTGTTAAAATTTTCACTCAGACTTTTATATTAGCATAATCCAATGCAAATTTCCAGCGGCAAGAAGAGTTTACATAAATTATTCTGCCTTCTTTTTGCGCCGCCGGTTTCCAATCATCCGGTGCAGGCACTCCAGCGCGTCCCCCATCCCGCCAATCCGGTCGATGAGGCCGCACTCCACCGCCTGGCGGCCATAGATCACAGTCCCCACATCTGTGGCAATTTCATCCGTCGCCATCATATACTGCAAAAATTGCTCGCTTGTAATGCCGGAGTGGCTCACGACAAACTCCACAATCCGCTCCTGGATCCGGCTGAAATACTGGTAGGTCTGCGGCGCACCCACGACCACGCCCGTCATACGGACCGGATGGATGGTCATGCCCGCCGACGGGACAATGAAGCTCTTCTTGGCTGAGACAGCCAGCGGCACGCCGATGGAGTGTCCGCCGCCCAGCACCAGGGAGACGGTCGGCTTGCGCATACCGGCAATCAGCTCGGCAATCCCCAGCCCCGCTTCAATGTCGCCGCCCACGGTGTTGACCAGCAGCAGCAGGCCGTCGATTTCGTCGGACTCCTCCACGGAGGCCAGCAGCGGCATCACATGCTCATACCGGGTCGTCTTGACGCTGGGCGGCAGCACCTGGTGGCCCTCAATCTGCCCGATAATGGTCAGTGTGTGGATGGTTCCATAGTGGCTGGTCGTCACTGTGGATCCAATCTCTACCAGCTGCTGGCGCTCCTCCTCCATCCGCTCCGCTTCATAGTTTTCATTTGACAATTGTATGCCCTCCCAATCTGAATTCCAGATTAGTATGGGCAGATTTCCATGTTTTCTTTCATCTCACAGGACGGGCCAGCCGTCAGCATCCAGCTTGATGACAAGATACGGCTGATCGTCAATCATTTGAAGATGAAAAAAGCAAAAGAGCGACACCATGGAAAACGGCGCCTCAGGGCGGTATGGCACCGCGACCTCCTGCAGATCCTGCACCCTGCGCGTAAGCGCATGTTCCACCGGGAAGCCCTGGATGGTCCCGCTCCAGGGCGCCCACTCCGACGCGTCGCCATCGCCGCGCGCCTCACAGCGCACCACCTGCTCCGGGGCGAAGCGGGATGCCGGGATCAGCCGGCTCGCGCGCAGCTTCCCCCGCTGCGGCACCATGACCCCCAGCGGCTCCTCCCCGTCCCGGGTGCGCACATAGGCCCGCATCAGCCTGGCGTCCCGGGCCTCTGTCACCGCCTCCACCTTCCAATAGAGCCCCTGCCTGGTGACCGTCACTTCACCGGCCTGGGACCCATCGACAAAACAAGCAAACCTCTGCTCCATAAAATCAGCCTCCCGCATATTGTATGCGGGAGGCTGATGGATTCAGTATTCATTTCATCAAAATCTTGGTCTCCGCACCGGCCTGCGGGGTGCAGTCGCCGGACGCCACATAGGAGTGGTTGGCTGTCAGCGCCGCGCCGGTGGCCAGGGCCGTGCCGGCCGTCGCGCCCGTGAGGCCCGCCCCCGCCATGGTCGCAGCGCCGCTCAAAAACAGCATCTGCGTACCGGCCGGAAGCGTCAGGCTCTCGCCGGCCGCCAGGGTCTGCGTCTCGTAGGCGGACTCTGCCGTCTGGCGGTCCGGCACCGTGTCTGAAAGATTTGATGTAAATGATTGAATGCGCTTATCCAAACTGCGTTCCAGCGTCTCGACCTGGCTCTCAGCTGCGCTCTCAGCCTCAGACAGGAGCGTCTTTTTATAGGGCCCCTCCAGGTAACTGCGCGTCACCAGGGGGTCGCTGTCCGTCCCCGCTGTCGCAGCGATCACTGCCACTGAGGCAAGCATCACCACCACCATGGCGGCGGTCAAAATTCGTAACAGGGTCTTTCGGCTTGGCATACAGTCCGCTCCTTTGTACCGTTTTTCTAATTATACCTGATCTTCAGCGGTCATGCAAGCCAAAACTCACCGCGATTGCCGAGTCGACCTGATTCATCATCGTCTCATCCAGCCGCCCCATATGCTCTCGCAGGCGCCGTTTGTCAATGGTTCGAATCTGTTCCAGCAAAACAATGGAGTCCTTGCTGAGTCCCACGCTGGAACCTTTCAAATTGATGTGGGTCGGAAGCTGGGCTTTTCCGGTCTGGCTCGTGATTGCAGCTGCAATGACAGTCGGCGAATGCTTGTTGCCGACATCATTCTGCACAATCAAAACCGGTCTCGTCCCACCCTGCTCGCTTCCCACGACGGGACTTAGATCAGCGTAGTAAATATCGCCGCGTTTCACATTGGTATCCATCATGTCACACTCCGGGGAATTGTAGATTGCCGTTTCCAATTTCGGAACCGACTTGCCTTATTCTCCCACGCAGCGCCGGTATTTATACCGGAGGAAGGCTCCAAATCATTCTATGCAGCCCATGCCCCTTTGGGCAAGCCTTACACAATATATCGCAATAAATCCACCTGCTTCCTCTCTTTGAAATACAGCCGCGGCACCCGCTTGTTGATGCCGCAGAGGATCTCATAGGGGATGGTTTCCGCCAAATTGGCCAGTGCATCACAGCTGTTGACAGCGCCTCCATTTTCGCCGATGATGGTCACGGTGTCGCCCACCTTTGCCTCCGGAATCTCGGTGACATCGATCATACACAGATCCATACAG
>JAHZEE010000012.1:0-4175 GCA_019421975.1 Clostridiales bacterium
TGCTGCGGCTTGTGATCACGGATCCTGCGCTGCTGGGCATCTCCATCATCATGCTCTCTGTGCCGGTTGGAAACGCCACCATTTTGTTGGCAGACACCGCCGGCGTGGAATCCGCCCCGGGGCCGGAGGTGGTCTCTATTACGACCGTCGCCTCACTGTTCACCATTCCCCTGATTCTTTCCATTCTTCTTTAAACATTATTATTGTGAATAAAAAAGAGACGGGAACCCCCGTCTCTTTTTTATTGCCATGACTGTCAGGCCTCAGCCTGCGTGATCTGAGACAAATTGCTTGATCTGCTCAAAGCTCTCCGGGCTGATGACATGCTCAATGCGGCAGGCGTCGTGCTCTGCAATCTGTGCATCCACTCCCAGCATCACCATAAACTGCGTCAGCAGGCGGTGCCGCTCATAGACCTGCTCCGCCAGCTTTTTCCCCGTCTCCGTGAATTCAATCCAGCCGTGCTTGTCCATCGTGATCAGCCCTGCCTCCCGCAGAAGGCTCATGGCCCTGCTGATGCTGGGCTTGGAGTAGTTCATATGCTCCGCAATATCGATGCTGCGGACCGCACCCTTTGACATTTTTAACATCAATATGGTTTCCAGATAGTCCTCTCTGGACTCTCCTGTTTGAAGGGACATCCTGACACCTCATTTCTGCCGTTTGCCTCTGTGCATTTCTCTGAATTATGACCTATGATATCAATCGAAACTTTTTTTGTCAAGGCGAAAACTTTTTACTTGACATTTCCAGTTAGCCATGCTAAACTAAGTTCAGTCAGTTAGCCGAAGCTAATTCGACAGTTCGTACGACGATGCCTGTGCCATAGGGGAATCGCATACGAATGGCCCTGCCAATTCACCTTCACTCCAAATAAACTGCAGAAATGCCTCGGTGTTAAGCCCACCGAGGCATTTCTGTGTTTTGCAGTCGGTGCAGGCGAATCTACGCCTGGGGCTGTTCCCGCTCTTTCAGCTTTCTGAGCGCACCGCGGTAGCAAACCAGTCCCACCAGGTCTGCCAGGAACCAGCCGATGGGGATGGACCACCAGATGATTTCCAGCCCCAGGTGTGGCGCCAGAGAATAGGAGAGCACCACGCGGGTTCCCAGTGAAATCACCGTCAGAATCACCGACATCCCCGCGCGCTCCAGCCCTCTGAAAATGGCATAAAAGAGCATCAGCATCCCGATTCCGATGTAGCATGCGCCCTCAATGCGCAGGTACTTGGCGCCGATGGCGAGCTGCTCCACCTCGGATGGGTCAATAAAGATGGTCAGCAGCGGCTTGGCCAGCAGGAACACCGCCACGGAGATCACCGCACAGAACACCACCGACATGAGCGCAGCCGTCCGAATGCCCTTTCGCACCCGCTCGGTGTTGCCCGCGCCTGCGTTCTGCGCCACATAGGTGGCAAAGCCATTGGCAAAGTCCTGTGCCGGGGAATAGGCAAAGGAGTCAATTTTGACGCCGGCTGTAAAGGCGGCCATCACATTGAGTCCGAAGTCGTTGACCAGCCCCTGGATCATTAAAATGCCGAAGTTCATGATGGACTGCTGGACACTCGTCAGCAGCGACACGCTGGAAATCCGGCGCAGCAGCGGCACATTGAGGCGCAGATTCTCCCGTCTGGGGCGCAGCATGGGCTGACGGCGGAAAAAATAGATCCCAATTCCAATGGCGGAGGCAAACTGCGCAATCACCGTGGCTATGGCCGCGCCGGCCACCCCCCAGTGGAACGCCAGCACAAAGAGCAGATCCAGGCCGATGTTGAGCAGGCTGGAGAACAGCAGGAAATAGAGCGTCACCGCAGAGTTGCCCACACTGCGCAGCGCCGCGGCAAAGAAATTATAGATAAAAGTCGCCAGGATTCCGAACAGGATGATCTGAAGATAGACCCGGATATCAGGGATGACCTCGTCTGGGATGTTGAGCCAACGGATAATCTGTTCCAGCAGGCCATAGGCGGCCAGCTCCAGCACAATGGCCAGCAGCGCAATCAGGATAAAGGCGTTGGCAATGGCGGTCCGCATCCGCTCCAGCTCCTTCGCGCCATAGAGCTGGCTGAAGACCACGCCGCTGCCCATACAGAGCCCGATCAAAATGCTGGTCAAAAGCGTCATAAGCGTATAGGCGCTGCCCACCGCCGCCAGCGGCGCAGAGCCAAGAAACTGCCCCACGATCATCGTATCGGCAATATTATAGGTCTGCTGCAGCAGGTTGCCGGCAATGAGCGGGAGGCTGAACACAATCAGGCCGCGCCGTATATTCCCCTGGGTCAGATCACAAGTCCAACGCATCAAAATTCTCCTGCGATAAGCCCCACTATGGACGCATAGTGGGGCTTACCTTCTGTTATTTTTTAAAGCTCCGGCAGCTCCGGCTCCAGCAGATCCTCTGCCAGACCGTCTCTGGCCAGCATCGCCTTCATCACCGCAATGTCTGTGGTGATATCGAGCACATCGCCTGCAAAGAGGCGGTCGAGCTGTTTTTCATAGCTCTCTACCAGTTTGTCCATCAGCTCTTCGATCTGGCGCTTGGCGGTGACGATGTTCTCACCGTCCACCCCCTGCTCCTCCATTCTGGCATAGGTATCCAGGATTTTCAAGGTCTGCGGCAGATAATAGCTCATAAAGCTGCGCAGTTCCTTTTCCTTCTCTGGCCGCTCGTCCACACAGCGAAAAATCTTTTTGGTGAGCAGTTCAATCCGCTCGATCTGCGCCGACATCTGCTCATTTTGAATCCGCAGGCTGTTTCGTCGGATCTTCCGCAATATCTCCTCTTCCTTGGAAAGTACGCTCTGAGAAGCTGCCGCGCCGCCGGGCTGGGTGACGCTTCCCCGATCTTTCCGCAGCAGATCCTCTTTGTTCGGCATACGGGAAGGTCTGCTTCCAGCAGGCGGCGCCTGTGGCGCAGGCGCCGCATACGCCGCGCCGAGCAGCTGACCGCACACCAGCAGGTCCTGGCCGCGATCGAGATACGCGCCCTCACCCAGCCAGCCCTGGTCGATCATCTCCTGCAACTCCTTGCGAACCCGCCGCTTTGAAATGCCCAGTGTCTTTGCCAGCTCTCCAACTGCGCGGCTTCCGCGCAGCAGCACCGGATGGTAGTGGGCAAACCGGCGGCCGATGCCCATGCGCTTTACGCCAAAGCCCGCCACAGTCAGGCTGACAATCAGCAAAATGCCCACGGACCCCAGCGCCACAAGGTCCTCCATGTTTCCCCAGGACAGCCAGCGCAGCCCCAATGTGAAAAAGGCAATGGCCAGCGCGCCGCTGCAGATACCGCCGATCAGCGCCATGGCCTTGCCGGCGGAGCGCTTCTGCTTTGGGTGGGCCAATTCTGTCGGAGCAGCGGGCGGCGCCGTGGGCTGTTCAACGGCAGCCTTCTGCTGGTTTGTCATCTGATGAATCTGCTCCTGCGCCCCCGACAGTCCCTTCCGGAGCGATCCCTCGATGGACCGGCGGCGCTCAGCATTGAGAGGCGGAAGTCTGCCGTTCACATTCAGGTAGATCAGCAGAAGCCCCAGCCACCACAGCACGCCGGTACAAAAGCACAAAATCGTAATAACCCACCACAGCCCGTCGTTGGGCGGATATTTTCCCTTGTTCTTTGGTGTTTTTGCCATGGTTTGGTCTCCCTTGTTCATATTACCGCTATTCTACACCAGATTCCGTCGTTCGTAAAGCGATCCAACGCTCTTTTTTGACAAAGTTTTTCTTCCATGGTAAGATAAAATTGTAAAATTCAGAGAGGCGGTGATCGGCCATGGGCCGGTTTGACAACTATCTTCTGGTCAGTGATTTTGACCGGACGCTCACCAACCGGCAGGACAGCATCCCGCCTGAAAATCTGGAGGCCATCGACCTGTTTTTGCGGGAGGGCGGTCTGTTTACCATTGCGACCGGACGCAGCGTCCCCATCTTTCGCGCACGGGCGGCCGCGCTTCCCATCCAGGTGCCGGTCATCTTGTTCAATGGCGCCGTCTGTTACGACTTTCAGCAGGACCGGCCGCTCTTACTCCACAGCCTTCCTGAATCCTGCATCGCCTTTGTCCAAAGGCTCTGCGCCCAGTTTCCCACGCTGCGTGTGGAGCTGCAGGATCTGCAGTTCCACTATTCAGTGGGCGCAGAGCATCCGCATGCCGGCTCGTCCGCTGTCCGCCGGATCCCGATTC
>JAHZEE010000012.1:4185-4924 GCA_019421975.1 Clostridiales bacterium
AGGCCCGATTTTTAAAATCATGGTAATGGGTCCCTTTGTGCCAAGCCCGGAATACCCGGATTTCTTTGTCGGCTGCTCTGTAGAAGAGGAGGCCTTCTACCAGCAGGTGCTTCACTTCATCGCCACACAATACGGCGCATGCTGTACCGCCATCCGCTCTGCGCCGCGCATGATTGAGATTCAGCCGCTTGGAACCTCCAAGGGGGCAGCCGCGCGGGCGCTGGCGCGCCGCTTCGCACGCAGTGTGCTGGTCTGCGCCGGCGACACTCCAAATGATCTCTCTATGCTTTTAGAGGAAGACAGGCCCTTTGTCCCCGCCAATGCAGCCTCCGCCCTGCTGGAGCAATTCCCCGTGGTCTCCGACTGCGACAAGGGGGCCATTGCCGCTGTGATTGGGCGGCTTTGAACCTTTCCCCACTTTTTGGCATAGACTGTTGCGAAGCCCGCAAACCAGTCTCCAAGGAGTGAATTACATGAACCAATATTATACTTTTTCCTCGGCGCAGTCTTCCCAGTGCTGCCCGCCGGCATCTTCCTGCCAGTGCGGTCAGAGCTGCCCGATGCCGCCGGCCCCGCCAAAGCCGCCGCAGCCGCCCAGGCCCCCCATGCCGCCGGCTCCGCCGCGTCCCGACGCGGACTGCTGCCGCCAGCAGGGGCTCTCCGCCGCACTGCAGATGCTGCAAAACGGCGTTTTTGCCACCCGGATCAACTTCAACGCCTTTGCCTTTCTAACCGAAAA
>JAHZEE010000012.1:4947-8611 GCA_019421975.1 Clostridiales bacterium
CTTTGTCGGCCTGCCGTGCCAGACGCCGGGCCTGGCCGATCTGGCCGGGACCACGGTCTACGCCATCCCGCTCACAGCGGCAGAGGTCGCTGCCGGCCGGGTCGCGGAGATCACGGTCGCCACCGGAAGCATGCTCGTCGAGCTGAACCAGGTCGACGCAGTCGCATTCCAGCCTCTGAACACCACGGCGGAGGAGTACGCCGCACTGCGGCAGCTTCTGCTGCAGCAGCTGTGCCAGATGACGCCGTATGTCCCGGGCCCCGGCTGCCGCGAGCAGCTGACCGGCGCAGGCGCGCTGCTCACCTCCGGCTTCCCCGGCCGTACCGTCTCTCTGACGGTGGGCAGCCTGGTGCTCAACAATGTGGAAATGCTGGGCTTTGTGGGCGACATGCTCCTGCTCGGCAGCCCCACCGCCTTCCGGTTCTATCTGGTCCGCGCCGACCAGATCACATTCCTGCAGTAATCCCGACCTGCAGCTTCAAAAGACAGACAGCCGCGCGGCGAAGCACTTCGCCGCGCGGCTGTTTTCTTCTGTCCGGCCATTCTGGCTCAGGTCTTTCTGATAAACTGTCTGCCGCACTTGGGGCAGCGGATGTTGATTCTTCCCTTTCCCCGCGGAACACGGACCATCTGCCGGCAGTCCGGGCAGGAGAAATACCGATTTTGACGATCCTTCAATCTGGTAAAGAAGCTGAGAAAATGTGCGTTTTCCCGATGCCGCTTTTCCAGGTTTCTGGAATACATCCGGTAAATCGCAAAAATGAGCGGCACATATCCCACCGCATAGAGCAGTGCCACATCGGTCAGGGAGGAAACCGCACAGAGCAGAATTCCCACCAGGATCAGCGCCCAGCTGAGCGGGTCGCTTCCGTTCCGGCCATACATAAATCGCTGCAGACCATAGCGAAATCTTTCAAACATATCTGACATCACGCTCTTACTTCTGTTTTTATTTCATTATACCGCCCGAATTTCTTTTTTCAACGGCCGCCCCGCAAAATTCAAACATTGTTTACGATTCCGGCTGGAGCTCTGCAATCAGGATCTGCGGCGGATTGCCGATCCGCAGCGGGCCGCCAAGACCGCGGCTCACAGCCATACTGGTGCGGCCCTGCCGGTAGAGTCCCGCCGTATACGCCGGCCGCCACTCTCCGCCCGGCCCAAAGAGGCCTCCGAGCAGGGGCAGGCGGATGACGCCGCCATGGCCATGGCCGCAGAGCACTGCCGAGACCCCCAGCGCCGCCCACTGGTCCAGCGCGTCGTTGCGGTGGGAGAGCATCACAATGGGCGTCTGTCCATTTTCCTGCCGGATCTGCTCTACGAGCTGGCTGGGCGTCTTCATATCATAGGGGCCATTGGGGTCGTGCACCCCCGCCAGGATGAAGGAGGCGCCGCGATAGGTCAACTTGCGGTAGTCGTTGGCGAGCACGGTGACGCCGCAGTCTGTGAGCTGCTCTGTGAGCTGCGGCACAATTCTGGCCGCCCACTCGTGGTTTCCCGTCACATAGAAAACCGGCGCAATCTGGCACAGCTGCTGCGCCAGCGCCTGCACTGCATCCGGATCATAGTCCGTGTCCGCCAGATCGCCGCACAGGGCGATGAGGTCCGGCTCGGCCTTTGCGACGGCGCGGACCAGACGCGCATTGTCCTGACCGAAGGTCCTGTCATGCAGATCCGAGAGCACCGCAATCCGGAGGCCCGCCAGCGCCTCAGGAAGGTCCCAGACCGGAACTGCGAGCGTCTGGGTGACCAGGCGCCAGTTTCCCCACCACACGGCGAGCACAAGCACGCCCAGTACGAGCAAAAGGGCATTGCGCCGCTTCCTCTTTTGCATTTCACCGCCTCCATTTCCCCTCAGCATACCACCATTCGTCCTCGAAGGCGGCAGAAAACCTGCGGCAATCGCCATCTGTTTAAATATTTTTAATTGTTTCTTGCGTATTATTTTGTTATAATAGCAAAAAACAATTTTTGGATGTGTGTCGCATGAAGTATGGTATTTGGAAGGTGGCAGAGTATGACCACGCCACCGCACAGCGCTTTCAGAGCGCCGGCATGTCTGCTCTGACCGCCGCTGTTCTCTGCAGCCGCGGATACGACACGCCGGAGAAGGCCGCTGCATTTCTGCATGCCGACTGCGCGCTCTCCGATCCCTATTCGATGCCGGATATGGACCGGGCCGTTGCGCGGATCCGCCAGGCGCTGGCCAACGGTGAGAAGATGGCGGTCTATGGCGACTACGATGTGGACGGGATCACCTCCACCTGTCTTCTGACCTGTTTCCTGCGGGAGCTGGGCGCGGATTGCACCTGGTATATCCCAGGGCGGATCGAAGAGGGCTATGGACTCAACGCCACCGCCATTGAGCAGCTGGCGCGCCAGGGCGTGCAGCTGCTCATCACAGTCGACTGCGGCATCACCGCAGAGCTTGAGGCCGCCTTCTGCCGCTCTCTCGGCATGGACCTCATCATCACCGACCACCACGAGTGTAAGGAGGATCTGCCCCAGGCCATTGCGGTGGTGGATCCGCAGCGGCGGGACTATCGCCACGATGGACCGCAGCTGGCCGGTGTGGGCGTCGCCTTCAAGCTGGCCGCTGCGCTGGCAGAAGACCAGCAGGCGGTGCTGGAGCGCTACTGCGATCTGCTCTGCCTCGGCACGGTGGCCGATGTCATGCCGCTGGTCGGTGAAAACCGCTATTTTGTGGCAGTCGGCATCCAGGCGCTGCAGCGCCCGCAGCGCGCAGGGCTGCGGGCGCTTATGCAGGAGTGCGGCTGCATGCAGAAGCAGATCACCGCCGGCACGGTGGGATATCTGCTGGCGCCGCGCATCAACGCCGCCGGCCGCATGGGCCAGGTGGAGCTGGCCATGGAGCTGTTTCTGACCGACAGTGAAACGCGTGCAGAGGAGCTGGCGGACGCGCTGTGCCAGCTCAACCGCCGCCGGCAGGAGGTGGAGGCGGAGATCTACGCCGACGCAGTACAGCAGCTGCGCGCCATGCCGCAGATTCCGCCCGCCATTGTCATGGCGGGCGACAGCTGGTATCAGGGCGTTGTCGGCATCGTGGCGTCCAGACTGGCCGAGGACTATGCCCGGCCGGTCTTTCTGATCTGTCTCGACGGGGACAAGGGCAAGGCCTCCTCCCGCAGCTACGGCGGCTTTCCCCTCTATGGCGCCCTCGAGCAGCTCTCGGAGCTGCTCGAGGGCTTCGGCGGCCACGAGCTGGCAGCCGGCTTTACCATCCGGCGCGATCAGATCGACACCTTTCGCGCCAAAATGTGCGCGCTGGCGGCGGAATACCAGCAGACCAGCGCGCCCACTGCGCTGCAGATCGACTGTGAGGTCACAGCCGACATGCTGACCCAGGCCAATGTGGAGCAGCTCGACGAGCTGGAGCCATGCGGCGCAGGCTGCCCCCGCCCGGTCTTTTTTCTGCGCGCTCTGACCGTGGAGCAGCTCACGGAGGTGGGGGGCAGCAAGCATCTGAAGCTGAAGCTGCGCCATGGGCGCCATCATTTCAACGGGATTTTCTTCTCCATGAACCGCCAGCGCTCCGCCATCTCTGAGGGCGACTCGGTGGAGATCGCCTTTTCTCCCCAGATCAATGAATACCGGGGCTTCCGCTCCGTACAGCTCAGCTTGGTGGACATCCGGCCGGATGAAA
>JAHZEE010000012.1:8621-15795 GCA_019421975.1 Clostridiales bacterium
CCGGCGACTCTATGAGCGCTATCTGCGCGGGGAGGGTTTGTCTCCCGAGGAGGCGCATATTCTGCTTCCGCCCCGCAGCGAATTTGTCGCGGTCTGGCGCTATCTGGTCGCGCAGAGCAAGCAGGGGGCGCTCAGCGAGGACTGCGGCTGCCTCAGCCGGCAGATTGCCCGGTTCTCCGGGCTTCCGCCCAGCCTGCTGCGCACCAAGATCTGCCTGGATGTGTTCTGCGAGCGCGGGCTCATTCAGATGCAGCAAAAGCAGCACAACATACATATCACGCTGACCGCAGGAGATGAGAAGGTTGACCTGGAGCACTCTCAGATTCTGATTCGGCTCAACAAGTATAAAGCAGGTGAATGACGATGGAATCAGTTGCTGAGCGCTATGAGGCCATGGTGAAGGCCATACAGACTTACACGCCTTCAGCAGATATGCTGCGCATCAACGCGGCCGTGGAATACGCCAAAAAGAAACACGCCAATCAGAAGCGGAAGGACGGCTCTCCCTATGTCATCCATCCGCTGGCGGTTGCGGAAATTGTAGCAGAGATCGGTCTGGACACCGACGCCATCCTGGGCGCGCTGCTCCACGACTGCATTGAGGATACCGACGCGACCTTCGATGAGATCACAGAGCACTTTGGCCGGACCGTGGCCATGCTGGTCGAGGGCGTCACCAAGCTGACCCGGGTACAGTATTCCACCACGGAAGAGCAGCAGATGGAAAATCTGCGGAAGATGTTCATGGCCATGTCCAGGGACATCCGGGTCATCCTCATCAAAATCGCCGACCGGCTGCACAACACCCGGACTCTGCAGTACCAGTCGCCGGAAAAACAGATCAGCAAGTCCCGTGAGACCATGGACATCTATGCCCCTCTGGCCCACCGGCTCGGCATGCAGAAGATCAAGTGGGAGCTGGAGGACACCAGCCTGCGCTATCTCGATCCGGTCAGCTACCAGAAGATCGAGGATTTTCTGGCCTCCCAGGAGGAGATCAGCCGTCTGTTTATGTCCAAAATCCAGCGGGAGATCACCGACCGGCTCCAGTCTGTCGGCATCTCCTGCACCATCTATGGCCGGGTCAAGCACATCTACTCCATCTACCGTAAAATGCTCTCCCAGGGGAAGTCGCTTGAGGAGATCTATGATCTGTATGCGTTCCGCGTGATCGTCGACGACATCGCCGACTGCTACAATGTGCTGGGACACATCCACGACCTGTACAGCCCCGTCCCCGGCCGGTTTAAAGACTATATTTCGACGCCCAAGCCCAATATGTATCAGAGCCTGCACACCACCGTCATCGGCAAGGACGGCCGCCCCTTCGAGGTGCAGATCCGCACCTGGGCCATGCATGAGACGGCTGAGTACGGCATCGCCGCCCACTGGAAGTACAAGCAGAACGGTATGGGCGCGGGGGCAGAGCAGCAGTATGAGTGGGTGCGCCGTCTGCTGGAAAACCAGCAGGATGTGGACGCTGAGGACTACATCCAATCGCTCAAAATGGACATGTTTGACGACGAGGTCTTTGTCTTTACGCCCCGCGGCAAGGTCATCTCCCTGCCCTCCGGCTCCACCCCCATCGACTTTGCCTATGCCATCCACTCGGAGGTCGGCAACCACATGATCGGCGCCAAGATCAACAACCGGATTGCAAGCTATGACGCCGTGCTCAAAAATGGCGATATCGTGGAGGCCATCACCTCCCAGTCCTCCCGCGGCCCCAGCCGCGACTGGCTCAAGATCTGCAAATCCAACCAGGCGCGCATCAAGATCAAGCAATGGTTTAAAAAGGAGCGCCGGGATGAGAACATCATCCGCGGCAAGGCGAGCTTTGAAAGCGAGCTGCGCCGGATCAATGTTCCGGCCAGCGCCCTGCAGAATGCAGAACTGCAGGCCACGCTGCTCAAGCGGGTCAGCTTCGACAGTCTGGAGGATCTGTATGCCGCCATCGGCTACGGCGGCATGACGGCCCAGAAGGCCGTCAACCGGGTGCAGGAGGAGCTGCTGCGCTTTACCCGCGCCGCCAACAAGGAGGAGCCGCCCCGCGCGCCGGTCCTCACACCGCACACACGCCATTCGGATTCCGGCGTCATCGTCGAGGGCATCGACTCGTGCATGATTAAATTTGCCCGCTGCTGTACGCCGGTCCCCGGCGACGACATTGTCGGCTTTATCACCAAGGGCTTCGGCGTCTCCATTCACCGCCGCGACTGCCCCAATGCCCAGAATGCCATGACCCCGGAAAATAAGGACCGCTGGGTCCATGTGAGCTGGGCAGACGCGGAAAGCGAATCGTTTACCACCACGCTGGAGGCCGACTCCGTTGACCGTGACGGGCTGGTGCTCGATATGGCGACGGTGCTCTCATCGATGAAGCTGAAGGTGCGGGAGCTCTCGGCCCGCAGCCTCTCGGCGGGCAAGGCCATTGTGACCATGACCTTTGATGTCCACGACCTGGACGAGCTCAGCGCCGTCCGCCAAAAGATCGGCGCAGTGCCGGGCATCTCCCATATCCGCCGCGGACACAACTGAGGAGGGACCGCCATGCGTGCTGTTGTAACGCGCGTTTTAAGCGCGTCTGTAACCATCCAGGGCCAGACGGTCGGCCAGATTGGCCCCGGGCTTTTAATTCTGCTGGGGGTGGGCCCCGCAGATGCGCCGGCCCACTGCCAAAAGCTCTGCGACAAAATTCTGGGGCTTCGGATCTTTGAGGACGAGGCCGGAAAGATGAACCGCTCCCTCTCCGATGTGGGCGGCGAGGTCTTGGTCGTCAGCCAGTTTACACTCTACGGGGACTGCCGCAGGGGCCGCCGCCCCAGCTTTGCCGGTGCTGCCGCACCGGAGCAGGCCATTGCGCTCTACGAGGCGTTTTTGTCCGAGTGCGCCTCGCGCGGATTTGTGCCCCAGCACGGGGAATTTGGCGCTGAGATGCAGGTGCTCTCTGTCAACGACGGCCCTGTGACCTTAATTTTAGATACTGATTTGCTCATGGAGGGGAAAGGAGCTGCCCTATGAAAATTGCTGTCATGCAGCTGGGATCCTACGGCACCAACTGCTACATTGTCTGGGACGAACAGACAAAAAACGCCGCGGTGATCGATCCCGGCGACGAGGCCATGTCGGTACTGCAGACGCTGGAAAAAGAGGGTCTGCAGCTGCAGATGATTCTTCTGACCCACGCGCACTTTGACCACATCGGCGCAGTCGACACCATTCACAACGCCACCGGCTGCAGGGTCTATCTGCACAAGGCCGATCTGACGCTGCCGCTGGAGATGACCGGCACCGCCCCGCACCCCACCGACTCCTACGACGAGGGCGACGAGGTAAAGCTCGACTCCATCACCTTCCGCGTGCTGCACACGCCGGGACATACGCCGGGATCCGTCTGTCTGATCGCCGGCGATGTGATGTTCTCCGGCGATACGCTGTTTGCAGGCAGCTGCGGCCGCACCGACTTTCCCGGCAGCAGCTGGCGTCAGATGGAGGCGTCGCTGCGCAAGCTCCACGATCTGCCGGGGGACTATACCGTCCTGCCCGGCCATATGGGCTCGACCACACTGGAGCAGGAGCGCAAGACCAATTTCTTCATGATGCAGGCCCTGCAGGCATGAAGCTTCAACTGATTGGCCACACCTTCCGGTACGCCCTGGAGCAGATCCAGATGAGCCTGTTTCCAGAGGAAAAAATGGAGTACACAGAGCAGCCGTTCTCCGGTGTGGACGGCGCTGTTTCCGCCCTGTATTCCGGCGCCTGCTATACCACAGCTGTCACCGCCATCACCTATCGCGGCCGGACGGTCCGCGCAGTGCGCCGGCGGCGCCAGCGCGCGCTGAGCGCGCCCCAGTGCCGTCAGCTGCTGCAGCAGTGCTACTACCAGGCCGCCCTCCAGCATCTGCCGGAACCGCCGCCCTGGGGCGCCTTTTCCGGCGTCCGGCCCAGCAAAATTGCGACCCGCCATCTGCTCTCCGGCGGAAGCCCCGCCTCTGCAGACAGGCTTCTGCGGGACGACTATTTTATTACGCCTGCCCGCCGAACCCTCTGCATCGAGGCCGCGGAGCAGACTGTCGCAGCGCAGAAGCTGCTGCAGCCCTATGATCTCTCCCTCTATGTGGGGATTCCCTTCTGTCCCACCCGCTGCGCCTATTGCAGCTTTGTCAGCCAGTCTGTGCAGCACTTCGGGGCTCTGGTCGCGCCTTACCTGTCGGCACTGCTGCAGGAGATTTCTGCCGCCGGCGAGGCCATGAGGGCCACTCCCTTCCGCATCCGGACCGTCTACATCGGCGGCGGAACCCCCACCACACTGTCCGCCGCTCAGCTGGCGCAGCTTCTCTCTGCCATCCGGAGCCACTTTGATCTCTCCGCATGTCTGGAGTGGACCGTTGAGGCCGGCAGGCCTGAGACCCTGGACCCGGAGAAGCTGCAGGTGCTCCGCGATGGCGGCTGCGACCGCATCAGCATCAATCCCCAGACGATGAATGACGCGGTGCTGCAGGCCATCGGCCGCAGCCACACCACAGAGCAGATCTGCACCGCCTATGCGCAGGCACGGGCGGCCGGGTTTCACCACATCAACATGGATCTGATTGCCGGTCTGCCCGGCGACAGTCCGGCAGCCTTTGCCCATTCGCTTGCCCAGGTGCTCCGGCTGGAGCCGGCGTCTGTGACCGTCCACACTCTGGCGCTCAAAAAGGCCGCTGACCTGTATGCCCGCCGGTCTCTTTTGCCGCCGGCCGAGGCGGTGGCCGCCATGCTCCATGCGGCCGAGCCTGTGCTGCGCGCCCGGGGCTACCGGCCCTACTATCTCTACCGGCAAAAGTACATGTCCGGCAGTTTTGAAAATGTCGGCTGGTGTTTGGACGGCTATCCAGGCCTGTACAACATATACATGATGGAGGAGCTGCAGAGCATTCTGGCGCTGGGCTCTGGCGGTGTCAGCAAGATCAACTACCCCGGCGGCCGGCTGGAGCGGTTGGTCAATCCCAAGTACCCCCAGGAATATCTGCGCAGCATGGAGACAGTCCTGCAGAACAAGCAGATTTTCTTCCAGTCCTCCGGCGCCGGAATCTCCCTTTGAGGACGATCACACGAAAGGAGTCACTGCATGCTCCAGTTACCAGAGATCAACCAGGCCATCCAGACCGATCCGGCCGGCTATGTCCGCGCCTGTGACGCAGCCTATTATGAGCAGATTCAAAGCGTTGCAGAGGATATTGTCTGCAGTGGCCAGCATATTATTTTCCTGGCCGGTCCTTCCAGCTCCGGCAAGACCACCACTGCGCAGGCCATCGCCAGCGCCCTCTCGGCGCTGGGCATCCGCTGCCACGCCATCAGTATGGACGACTACTATCTGGATGTGACCGAGGCGGACTACCCCAGAAATGAGCGCGGAGAGATCGATCTGGAGTCCCCGCTCTGCCTGGATGTCGACCTGTTCAACCGGCAGATGGAGGCCCTGCACGACGGCGCGCAGGTGGAGCTGCCCCATTTTGACTTCACCACACGGCGGCGCGACCGCCTGCTGCGCCGGCCGCTTCAATTGGGGGCGGAGGAGGCCGTGATTGTCGAGGGCATCCACGCGCTCAACGACATGTTTACCGCCTGCAATCCCCACGCCTATACCGTCTATGTGGATCTCTATTCCCATGTGGAGCTGGAGGGACAAATCGTATTTCAGCGCAGCTGGACCCGGCTGCTGCGCCGGATCATCCGCGACCACAACTACCGCAACACCCCCATTGCGCAGACGCTGCAGCTTTGGGGCAATGTCCGCGCAGGAGAGGAGCGCTACATTCTGCCCTACTGCCAGAAGGCACATATCCTCATCGACACGGCTCTGGGCTACGAGGTGCCGGTTCTGGGAACGGCGCTGGGGCCGGAGTTGGCCGCGCTGCCGCCGGCTGTCCCCCAGCGGGACATCGTCGACCAGATCCTGTCAGCCCTTCCGCGCTTCACGCCCCTTGATTCGGACCTGGTGCCCGAAACCAGCCTGCTCAAGCGGGAGTTCATCAAATAAACAAAGGAGGTTTGTCATGGACACGCTGTTCTCCCATGCCACCGTTGTCACCATGAATGACCAGATGTCCGTTCTGCCGGATGCATTCGTCGGCGTCGAGGCGGGCAAAATCTGCTATCTGTCATCCGAGGCGCCCCCGCAGCGCCCCCAGCAGATCATCGACGCGACCGGGCTTGTGATGATGCCGGGCCTGATCAACGCCCACACCCACCTGCCCATGTCCATTCTGCGCGGCTATGCCGACGACTATCCGCTTGCCACCTGGCTCAATGACCACATCTTCCCCCGCGAGGACCGGCTGGACGCGCGCTGCGTCAGGGCCGCAACGCTGCTCGGCATCGCCGAGTGCCTGCGCTTTGGCGTCACCTCCGTCTCCGATATGTACAACTTCACAGATACCGTGGCCGAGGCCGTGGCCGAAGCCGGCATCAAGGCCAACCTGGCCCGCGGCACCACGCTGTTTGACGCCACCGACTTCTCCTTTGACACCTATCCCGCCTGTCAGGAGCTGGACGCCGTCCGCCAGAAGTGGGACGGCTTTGACAGCGGACGCATCAGAATTGAGGCCTCGGTCCACGCCGAGTACACCTCCTCCTATCCGCTCTGGGACGCGCTGGGTGAATACGCCTACAACAATCACATCGGCATGCATGTGCACCTGTCTGAGACGAGAGACGAGCACGCGCAGTGCAAAGAGCGCTATGGCCTGACGCCGGCACAGATTCTCGACTGCCACCATGTCTGGGACAGCCGCGCCATCGCGGCCCACTGCGTCTGGCTTGAGCCAGACGACATGAAGCTGCTGGCCAAGCGGGGCGTCAGCGCGGTGCACTGCCCGGTCAGCAATCTGAAGCTCGGCAGCGGCATTGCCAATGTGATGGACATGGTGCGCGCCGGCATGAATGTGGCCCTGGGCACAGACGGCGTCGCCTCCAACAACAACCTGGATCTGTTTGAGGAGATCAAGGCGGCCGCACTGCTCGCCAAGGGGACGCGGCTGGATCCCACCGCCGTCTCCGCACCCGCGGCGCTTCTGATGGCGACGGTCTGCGGCGCGCGGGCACAGGGTCGGCAGCAGGAGTGCGGCCAGATCAGGCTGGGCTATGACGCGGACCTCATTTTTCTGGACTTCTCCCAGCCCCACCTCATCCC
>JAHZEE010000120.1 GCA_019421975.1 Clostridiales bacterium
CGCTGGTAGAGCTGGTGTCGGGCCTGATTCTCAATGTGTGGGGCGGCCTCAACATCTGGGATTACGGCAGCCTGCCGTTCAACTTCATGGGCCAGATCTGCCTGTACTATTTTCTGCTCTGGATCCCGCTGTCCACGGCTGCGATCTGGGCCGACGACTGGCTGCGCTACCTGCTCTTTGGGGAGGAGCGGCCCACCTACCGGCTGATCTGATCGGCCAGCTCGCCCAGACAGCCGGAGCCCGCCACCTCTGTGATGCGCACCATCCGCACCGTGTTGGGCTGCACCGCAGTGCAGACGGACACTGGAACATAGTTTGGCGCATGTCCGACAAAATATGCGCCCTCCGGCTGCTCAAAGAGCACGGGATAGCAGCTGCCCACCATGGCCTGCCGATAGGCGTTGGCGGATTGCGCCGCGATGGCGCTGGCCTGGGCTGCACGCTCTGCCTTGCAGGCGTTGGAGCACTGCCCGGGCAGTCTGGCGGCCGCCGTCCCGGTCCGGCGGGAGTAGGGGAATACATGGCAGGCGGCAAACTGGATGTCCTGCAAAAAGGCGCAGGTGGCCGAAAACTCCGCCTCCGTCTCGCCGGGAAAGCCCACAATGAGGTCCGTGGTGATGGCGCAGCCGGGGAAGGCCGCGCGCAGCAGCGCGACGCTCTGCCGGTAGCGGGCGGTGTCGTATTTTCGGTTCATCCGCTGCAGCACGCTGTCGCAGCCGGACTGCAGGCTCAGATGGAACTGCGGGCAGAGGTTGGCCAGGCCCTGCAGGCGCTGGCAGAACGCCGGTGTGACGGTCCGCGGCTCCAAAGAGCCGAGCCGGATGCGGATTTGAGGCACCGCCTGGCAGATGGCTGCAATGAGATCTGCCGGCGTCTGGCCGGTTTTGAGATCCAGCCCCCAGGAGGACAGCTCGATGCCCGTGAGCACCAGCTCCCGGTAGCCGTCCCGGGCCAGCTGCCGGGCGGCCTGGACCGCCGCCTCCAGCTCCATGGAGCGGACAGGCCCTCTGGCATAGGGGATGATGCAGTAGCTGCAGAAGTTGCGGCAGCCGTCTTGTACCTTCAGCATGGCGCGGGTGCGGCCGGCCAGTCCGCCGGCCGGCAGGGGTTCAAAGACGCGCCGGTCCATGGCGGGCGTCACATCCACAATGGCCTGCCGGGCCGCGGCGGCCTGTTCCATATGCTGAAGAAACTGGGCGCGCTCCCCCGCGCCGCCCACCACATCGGCGCCCAGCGCCCGGACCTGCTCTGCGGCGAGCTGCGCGTAGCAGCCGCAGACCCCCACCACGGCGTTTGGATTCTGCCGCCTGGCGCGGCGGATGGCATTGCGGGACTTCTTGTCCCCCGTGGCCGTGACAGTGCAGGTGTTGATGATGTAGCAGTCGCAGGGGGTGTCGAAGGCGGCCAGCTGGTGTCCGCGGGCCGCCAGCATCTGCTCCATGGCCTGCGTCTCATACTGGTTGACCTTACATCCCAGCGTATAGAGTCCGAATTTCATAGGGGATCCCTCCGGCAGCAATTTTAACAGCTTTTTTCCCGCTTGTACAGAACGATTTTGGGATAAGCCCGCACCCGGGCGCATATGCTTGTACGGAATCAAGGAAGGAGCGGATTGGCATGAAAAAACGCATTGGCGCCGGATTGGTGCTGGCCGCGATGCTGCTGGGCCTGCTGGCCATCCCGGTTTCGGCTGCCACAGTGGAGATCACGGCCCCCTCGGCCATCCTGATGGACGCGGCCACGGGAACGATTTTGTTTGAGGAAAACGCCCATGAGCGCCTGGCCCCGGCGTCTGTCACCAAGGTGATGACGCTGCTGCTGGTCATGGAGGCCATCGACAGCGGCGTTTTGAGCTGGGACGACACCATCACCACCTCGGCGTCTGCCGCGGCCAAGGGCGGCAGCCAGGTCTACCTGGAGGAGGGGGAGCAGATGAGCGTGCGCGACATGGTCAAGAGTGTCACAGTCTCGTCTGCCAACGACTGCGCCACCGCGCTGGCAGAGGCCATCAGCGGCTCTGAGACGGCGTTTGTGGAAAAGATGAATGCGCGGGCGCAGGAGCTGGGGATGGAGCAGACCCACTTTGTGAACTGCACGGGCCTCGACGACGACCCCAACGCCAAAGAGCACCTCACCAGCGCCTATGACATTGCCCTCATGTCGCGGGAGCTCTTGAAGCATGATGAAATCAAGGAGTTCACCACCATCTGGATGGACAGCGTCCGCGACGGCCAGTTCGGCCTGTCCAACACCAACAAGCTCGTGCGCTTCTACCAGGGGACCACAGGTCTCAAGACCGGCTATACCTCGGCGGCGGGCTTCTGTATCTCCGCCTCTGCCGAGCGCGACGGGATGGAGCTCATTGCGGTGGTGCTCCACTGCGCCAGCTCCACCGACCGGTTTGAGTCGGCCAAGGCGCTGCTGGACTACGGATTTGCCAACTACGCGCTGGCCTCTGCCGCGCCGCAGACGCCTCTGCCCACGGTGAAGGTGCAGCTGGGCACGGAGCCGGTGGTGCAGACGGTTCTGCGCGACGAGCAGCCCATTCTGGTGGAGAAGAGCATCCTGCAGTCCGTGGAGCGGGAGGTGACGGTGCAAGACACGGTCCAGGCGCCGGTGGAGCAGGGCCAGCGGCTCGGCACCATCCGGCTCTACAGCGGGGAGAACACCCTGGCGGAGGTGCCGCTGGTGGCGGCCCAGGCGGTGGAGCAGCTGAGCTGGTGGGATCTGGCGTGCCGGTATCTGCGCGGGATCTGCGGTCTGCCCGTGTAAAATCCATCCCCCGTCGTTGCAATCCGGGTGGGTTTGCGGTATGATGGAAAAAACCAACAAAGGATGTAACGACATGATCAATGCGGATATCTCCAACATCTGGGGCTCGCTCAGCCTGCCCCAGCTGCTGGCACTCGAACGCGAGGTGTTCGACGCGCACATGAAGCTCACCGAGCACACGGGGCGCGGCGCGGACTATCTGGGCTGGATGGCCCTGCCGGACCGGATGACGACCACGGAGCTGCAGCGCATTCGCCAGGCGGCCGACCGGATCCGGGCCCAGTCCCAGGCGCTGGTGGTGGTGGGCATCGGCGGCTCCTATCTTGGCGCGCGGGCGGCCATCGAGCTGCTGCGCGGCCAGGCGTATAATCTGACAGGCAGGACCACCCAGATCCTCTTTGCGGGCAACAGCCTTTCCACCCGCAGCCATCAGGAGCTGCTGGAGCTGCTGGCAGATCGGGACTTCTCCCTGTGCATCATCTCCAAGTCGGGCACCACCATGGAGCCGGCGCTGGCCACCCGCGCCCTCAGGTGGCTGCTGGAGCAGCGGTACGGCGCGGAGGAGGCCAAAAAGCGCGTCTATGTGATCACAGACCCCACCCGGGGCGCGCTGCGCCAGATGGCTCAGCAGGAGGGGTATGAGGCCTTTTCCATCCCGCCCGATGTGGGCGGCCGCTACTCCGTGCTGAGCGCCGTGGGACTGCTGCCCATGGCGGTGGCGGGGATCGATCCGGGACAGGTGCTGATGGGCGGCTCTGAGGCCAGGCGGCAGCTGGACATCCGCTCGTTTGAGAACCCGGCCTGGCTGTATGCGGCGGCCCGGACCCTTTTGTACCGCGGCGGGAAATCCATCGAGGTGCTCTGCAGCTGGGAGCCGCGGTTTGCCACCTTCGGCCGCTGGTGGCAGCAGCTGTTCGGCGAGAGCGAGGGCAAGCAGGGCAGGGGACTGTTTCCGGTGAGCCTGGAGTTCTCCGCAGACCTGCACTCCATGGGCCAGATGCTTCAGCAGGGTCCCCGCACCATGTTTGAGACGCTGGTGCGCTTTGCGCCGCCGGAGCAGCAGGTGGCGGTGGAGATGGACTGGCGGGATCTGGACGGGCTCAACTATCTGCAGGGCAAGACCCTGGAGGATGTGGCTGAGCAGGCCTGCCAGGGCACCATCGCGGCCCATGTGGACGGCGGCGTGCCCGTCATCACGCTGGAGGCCGGGCCGGCCGACGCGGGGAGCCTGGGGGAGCTGTTCTACTTTTTTGAGCTCAGCTGCGCGCTCTCGGCCTATCTTCTGGATGTCAATCCCTTCGACCAGCCGGGGGTGGAGCAGTATAAACAGAATATGTACGCCCTGCTGGGACGGCCCAAAAACGAGCGATAAAACTGCGAAAAGCGGTTGAAAAAATCTGGCCCAACTGATACAATATGTCCAAGAGCTGGTACGCCGGCAGACGAAGGAGGTTTTCACTATGGTAAAAGTGATTATGGGGCTCAAAGGCTCCGGCAAGACCAAGCAGCTGGTTGAACTCATCAACAACGCTGTCCACGAGGAGAACGGCAGCATTGTCTGCATGGAGAAGGGCAACAAGCTGCGCTTTGACATCGACTACCGTGTCCGCCTGATCGAAGCTGAGTCGTATGGCGGCAACAGCTATACCTTCCTGAAGGGATTTGTCAGCGGCCTGCACGCGGGCAACTTTGATATCACCAATCTGTTCATCGACAGCCTGTACAAGATTTCCGGCTCCAGCGACCTCAAGGAGACAGAGGAATTCCTACAGTGGTGTGAGAAGTTCAGCGAGGCAAACGGCGTGAACATCACCATCACCATTTCCGATGACATTGCCAATGCGACGGAAGGTATGAAGAAGTACTTCTGAATCTCAAAGACGCAGGGCGAACCGGAAGGCTCGCCCTGCGTTTTTCTGCCAAGCGCACGGCCTCAACCCGGCCACACAGACAACACACAAGAGGAGGCGGCCCATGGCTGCATTGCAAGACGAAATTTCAAGGCGCAGAACCTTTGCGATTATCTCACACCCGGACGCCGGTAAGACGACCCTGACAGAAAAATTCCTGCTCTACGGAGGCGCCATCGCCCAGGCGGGCGCGGTCAAGGGGAAAAAGGCCAAGGCGGCCACCTCAGACTGGATGGAGATCGAAAAACAGCGCGGCATCTCGGTCACCTCCTCTGTCATGCAGTTCCAGTATGAGAATTTTGTCATCAATATCCTGGACACGCCCGGCCACCAGGACTTCTCGGAGGACACCTACCGCACCCTGATGGCGGCGGACTCCGCGGTCATGGTCATCGACGGCAGCAAGGGCGTCGAGGCGCAGACGCGCAAGCTGTTCAAGGTCTGCGCGATGCGGCATATCCCGATCTTTACCTTTATCAATAAGATGGACCGCGAGGCCAAGGATCCCTTTGATCTGCTTGACGAGCTGGAGCGCGAGCTGGGCATCGAGACCTACGCCGTCAACTGGCCCATCGGCTGCGGCAAGGAATTTCAGGGCGTCTACGACCGGCAGAAGGGGAGAATCGACTTTTTCTCCGGCGTTTCCGGCAAGAACCGCGCCGACCGCATGGAGGTCGAGCCGGATGACCCGAAGGTAGACGAGCTGATCGGCGCAGAGCGCGCAAACCAGCTCCGCGACGAT
>JAHZEE010000121.1 GCA_019421975.1 Clostridiales bacterium
TCCTGGATCTGCTGCTGTGTCTGGCAGGGACGCTCCTGCTCTGCGGCCTGGAGGGGCTCAGCCTGATGCCGGCCCTCTTTGAATGCGCCTCCGCCATCGGTACAGTGGGCCTGTCGCTCGGCCTCACGCCGCAGCTGGGGAGCGCCTCCAAGCTCCTTCTGATTTGCCTGATGTATCTGGGCCGTGTGGGACGATTGACGCTGGTCTTTGGCGTGTGGGCCGCAGTGGCGCCTGCGCCATCGCAGCTTCCGCAGGAGAAGGTGACAGTCGGATGACGGAAAGGAGGCAAAAAATGAAGTCTGTTTTAATCATCGGCCTCGGCCGCTTTGGCCGCCGGATGGCCCGGAAGCTCCAGGAACTTCACCATGAGGTGATGGCGGTAGACCGCAGGGAACAGCGCGTCAATGAGGCGCTGGAGCTGGTGACAAATGCGCAGATTGGAGACAGCACCAACGAGGCGTTTATCCGCTCGCTTGGCGTGGGCAATTTTGATCTGTGCGTCGTCGCCATAGGGGACGATTTCCGCAGCGCACTGGAGACGGCCAGTCTGCTCAAAGAGTGCGGCGCGCATTTTGTGCTTGCACGCGCCACAAGGGAGGTAGAGGTCAAGTTTCTGCTGCGAAACGGGGCAGACGCAGTGGTCTATCCGGAGCGGCAGGCTGCGGACTGGGCAGCTGTCCGCTATACCTCAGACCATGTGTTTGACTATATCCCGCTGACAGAGGCGTACGCCATCTATGAGACGCCGGTCCCGCCGCGCTGGGTGGGAAAAAATCTGCAGCAATTGGATGTGCGGCAGCATGACCATGTCAATGTGCTGGCGGTCAAGCAGAACGGCACACTGCTGCCGCTGCCCGCACCGGAGCGCTGCTTTTCAGCGGAGGAGACAATCCTGATCCTGGGGCGGCACCAGGATCTGCAGAAATTTTTGCACCAGTAGCGGGGGAAATACACCGTCTTAATGTGATCTTAATGCCAGCGGGATTTCTCTAATTGTTTTATAAATTCATTTACGCTATGATAGGGCTGAGACTGGACCGTGCGGTTTTTAAATGTGGGGAGACAAGAATGGAAGAAGAGAACCGGGACCCAAGGCGCTTTTTGCGGGAGCTGTCGCAGCAGAAGGATGAAAAACGGGGAAAACTGAAAATCTTTTTTGGCTATGCCGCCGGCGTGGGGAAGACCTATGCCATGCTGGAGGCGGCCCACCAGGCACAGCAAGACGGTGTGGATGTGGCCGTTGGCTATGTGGAGCGGCACGCGAGGCCCGAGACGCTGGCGCTGCTAGAGGGCCTGGAGCAGCTTCCGTGCCTCCAAGTGGCCTACAAGGGAATTGAACTGCAGGAGTTCGATCTGGACGGCGCGCTGGCCAGAAGGCCGCAGCTCATTTTGATTGACGAGCTGGCACACACCAATGCGCCCGGCTGCCGTCACACCAAACGATACCAGGATGTGGAGGAGCTGCTGAAAGCCGGGATCCATGTCTATACCACAGTCAATGTGCAGCACCTGGAATCCCTCAACGATCTGGTGGAATCGATCACGGGCATCGCAGTCAGCGAGCGGATCCCGGACCAGGTATTTGACGCTGCCGACCAGGTGGAGCTGGTGGACATCGAGCCGGCCGATCTTGTCAAGCGGCTGCAGCAGGGGAAGATCTACCGGCAGGGACAGGCACAGCGGGCCCTGGGGAACTTCTTCACCGGTGAGAATCTGGCGGCCCTGCGCGAGATTGCGCTGCGGCGTACAGCTGACCGGCTGAACCGGACTGCGCAGCGCAGCGGAAAGGAACATGCCGCGCGTGCCGGAGAGCATATCCTGATCTGCCTGTCCCCGGCGCCCTCCAATGCGAAGGTGATCCGGACTGCCGCCCGGATGGCGGAGGCGTTCCACAGCGGCTTTACGGCGCTTCTGGTACAGACCACTGAGATTCAGGAGCTGAGCGGGCAGAGCGCCAAGCGCCTGCGGGAGAATATGCGCCTGGCAGAGCAGCTTGGGGCGCAGATTGCCACGGTCTACGGCGACAATCCCGCCGTTCAGATCGCCGAGTATGCCCGCGTGAGCGGTGTGACAAAGATTGTGATGGGGCGGGTCAACCACCGGCAGGGCCTGTTGGGGCAGAAGAGTCTGGCGGATCAGCTGATCGAGCGGGCCGGAAACCTGGATGTCTACATCATCCCGGACCAGCAGCCCCGCTATAAAAGAGGCTGGAGCCGGCGGCAGCTGGGACGGGAGGCATTTACCTTTCGCTGGCGCGATGTTGGAAAGATGCTGCTGGTACTGTCGCTGGCCACCGTGCTGGGCTTCCTGTTTGAAAGAACCATGTTCAGTGATTCCAATATTATCACAGTCTACATTCTGGGGGTGCTGGTGACGGCCGTCTGGACCAGCGGCTATCTGTACGGCGCCGTCAGCGCGCTGCTCAGTGTGGCGGCCTTCAACTATTTCTTCATTCCGCCCCAACTGTCCTTTGATGTGACGGATCCGGGATATCCTGTGACCTTTCTCATCATGCTGATCGCCAGCATCCTTGTGGCCTCTCTGGCCTCCCGTGTGAAGCGGCAGGCCAGACAGGCGGCGCAGAAGGCCTACTATACAGAGCTGCTGCTGGGCAGCAGCCAGAAGCTCCAGCGCGGAAAAGACGAATGGGAGGTCCTGCAGATTATGGCGGGGCAGCTCAGCCGTCTGCTGGACCGGCCGATCCTCTATGCGCCTGTGGAAAAAGAGCAGGATCTGCAGTTTCGGGTGGAGCCGGAGGCACAGGCCGGAAGGATGGCGGAATACCGGACGGGAGAGGAGCAGGGGGTGGCCAGGTGGGTCGTGCGCAACAATAAACATGCCGGCGCCACCACGGATACGCTTCCCAACGCGCACGGCCTGTATCTGTCTGTGCGTGGGACCCAGGGCGGCATGGCGGTTGTGGGGATTCCCATTCACGGCTACCCGCTTCCGGAGCCCTTTGAGAAAAACCTGATGGTGGCCATGCTCAATGAGTGCGGCCTGATTTTAGAGCGGCGGCACCTGCAGGCGGAAAAGCAGGCCATTGAGATGGAGACGCAGCAAGAGCGCCTGCGGGCCAATCTGCTGCGCGCCATCTCCCACGACCTGCGCACGCCGCTGACCAGCATCAGCGGCAACGCCGGGGTCCTGATGGAAAAGCGCATCACGCTGGATGAGGCGAAAAAACAAGAGCTCTATGCGGCCATCTATGACGACTCCATGTGGCTGGTCAACCTGACGGAGAACCTGCTCTCAGTCACCCGCCTGGACAACGGCGCCATGAAGATCCGGATGGAGCCGGAGCTGCTGGAGGAGGTGTTCCAGGAGGCGCTGGGGCATCTGGACCGGCAGGCGGGAAACCACCAGATTTGCACGGAGCTGGACGACGATCTGCTGATGGCGCAGATGGATGTGCGGCTCATTGTACAGGTGATCATCAACATTGTAAATAACGCCGTAAAATACACACAAGATGGCTCCAGGATTGTGCTGCGCGCGGCGCGGGCCGGGGAGATGGTGGAGATCTCCATCTCGGACGACGGGCCCGGCATCTCGGATGAGGCCAAGCCGCACCTGTTTGATATGTTCTATACGGCCAGCCAGGGCAGGGCGGACAGCCGCCGCGGTCTGGGGCTGGGGCTGAGCCTGTGCCAGTCCATTGTGGCGGCCCACGGCGGCACAATCTCTGTGGGGGACTGTGTGCCCCACGGGACGGTCTTTCGGTTTACATTGCCCATTGCGGAGGTGAGAGAACATGGTGAAAGCTAAGATTTTGGTGGTGGAGGACGACGCGGCCATCAGCAATCTGATCCGTACCACGCTGGAGACTCAGAATTACCAGTTTCACACGGATAAAACCGGCGCCGGCGCCCTGCTGGATGCGGCCTCCTACCGGCCGGATGTGATCCTGCTGGATCTGGGCCTGCCGGACATGGAGGGGGTGGAGGTGATTCGGAAGATCCGCAGCTGGACCAACACGCCGATCATTGTGGTGAGCGCCCGCAGCGAGGATCAGGACAAGGTGGATGCGCTTGACGCCGGGGCGGACGACTATCTCACAAAGCCGTTCAGCATTGAAGAGCTGCTGGCGCGGCTGCGTGTGGCCCTGCGGCGCGTCAGAGCGGAGGCGGAGATGGTCGGGGCGCAGAGCAGCGTCTATCAAAACGGGGAACTGCGGATCGACTATGCCGCGGGCTGCGTGTTTGTGGATGGCAGCGAGATCCACCTGACGCCGATTGAGTACAAGCTGCTGTGCCTGCTGGCCAGAAATACAGGAAAGGTGCTCACCCACAACTACATTCTGAAGGAGGTCTGGGGCAGCGCGCTGGCCTCGGACACCCCGTCTCTGCGGGTGTTTATGGCCACGCTGCGCAAAAAAATAGAGCCGAATCCCGCGCAGCCCCAGTATATCCAGACCCACATCGGCGTGGGCTACCGCATGCTGCGGCAATAGACAATCCATCCTCAAAGGCCCCGGCACAGAGACCTGTGCCGGGGCCTTTTTTGTACCCGGGCCTTAATGCAACCTTAATGCAGCCCCTGGAACATTAAGCACATGTTCACGGCGCGTGTGATAAGATTGGTCTGCAATTTGAACCAAGAAAGGAAGCGCGTGACATGCTGGATCTCTGGATGCTGCTGACACTGCTTGCCAGCTTTGGCCTTCTGTGGCTGCTGGTGCGCTGGTGCCGAAGCCAGATGGAGCACAACGACTGAGGGAGGGATAGAGGATGCTTTGGCTGCTCGGCGCGGTCGTTCTTCTGGTGGGAGTCTACCTGATCTATGCGCTTGTCCATCCGGACAAGTTTTAGACAGACCTTCAAAGAGAAAATGGTAGGAGGAAACCGCAATGTTGCAAATCATTCTGACGCTGGTCATCTATCTGATCATCGTCATTCCGGTGGGCAGGTATATGTACCACATCGCCGCCGGAAAACACACGCTGGCCGACCCGGTTTTTGACCGGGTGGACGGCCTGATCTACAAAATCGGGGGTGTCAACCCCCAACGCGAGATGGACTGGAAGCAATACGCGCTGGCGCTCATCGGCACCAACGCGGTCATGATCCTCATTGGATATCTCATCTTGCGAATTCAGAGCCTTCCGCTGTTCAACCCCAACGGCATCGACAACATGCCGGCGGATCTGGCGTTTAACACCATCATCAGCTTTATGACCAACACCAATCTGCAGCACTACTCCGGTGAGAGCGGCCTGAGCTATCTCAGCCAGATGCTGGTCATTATCTTCATGATGTTCGTCTCCGCCGCCAGCGGCTATGCCGCCTGCGTGGCCTTTATCCGCGGCCTGGCCGGAAAGACGACCAAGAACATGGGCAACTTCTTTGTGGATCTGGTCCGGATCACCACCCGGATTCTG
>JAHZEE010000122.1:0-2457 GCA_019421975.1 Clostridiales bacterium
TCTGGCTTGTCTTAAATAACGAGACTCATGTATAACCTGCGCGCTATACATGGTTTTACCACACACCATCCCAAGTATAGCAGCGGCTATACTTGGGTTTTTTTGTTGTTCAAACAGACAAGGGGGAAAATCACATGCAAGCGTTTATGGAGCACGCCTCCGAGACCCTTCAGCGTCTCGGGGTCCATCCAGAAACCGGTCTGACCAGCGGACAGGTGCTGGAAAACCGGGCGCGGTACGGCGAAAATGTCTTTACAAAAGAAAAACCGGACTCCTTTGTAAAGCGGGTTTTGGAATCTCTCAAAGAGCCCATGACCATCATGCTGATCGCGGCAGCCATCATCACACTGGGCGTCAACATCGCCCGCGCAGCCACGGGCGGCGAGGCGGACTTCCTCGAATGCGTCGGCATCTTCATCGCCATCGCGCTGTCCGTCTCCATCACCGTCATCATGGAGGGCCGCAGCGCCAAGGCGTTTGAGACGCTGAGCAAGATCGGCGAGGACACGCAGATCAAGGTCATCCGGGACGGCGAGGTCCAGCTCATCGCCCAGAAGGAGATTGTCGTCGGCGACATCCTCTGTGTTGAGACCGGCAACAAGCTCCCGGCCGACGGCCGCCTGCTGGAGAGCACGGGCCTGATGGCAGACGAGTCCCCGCTCACCGGCGAGAGTATGCCGGTCAAGAAGGACGCCGCCGCCGTCTTTGACCGGGAGACCACCCCGGTGGCAGAGCGGATCAACCTTCTGTACTCCGGCTGCTTTATCACCGGCGGCAGCGGACGGATGGTGGTCACCGCCACCGGCGATCAGACCGAATTCGGCAAGATCGCCCAGGCGCTCTCCGACACCACCAAGAGCAGCACGCCGCTGCAGGAGAAGCTGGCAACCCTGGGCAAGCGGATCGCCATTCTCGGCTCCAGCATCGCCGCCATTGTCTTTTTGGTCCAGCTGATCCAGTTTATCTCCAACGGCACGGCCTCCCTGCTCACCGTCTCGGACGCCTTCATCACCAGCATCGTGCTGATCGTGGCCTCTGTGCCGGAGGGACTGCCCACCATCGTCGCCGTCTCCCTGGCCATCAACATCATCAAGATGTCCAAGCAGAACGCGCTGGTCAAAAAGATGGTCGCCTGCGAGACCATCGGCTGTATCAATGTGATCTGCTCCGATAAGACCGGCACGCTGACGGAAAACCGCATGACGGTCACCGATATCTATGACCACGGAACCCTGCACGGCCCGGACGCGCTTCAGAACCCGGATCTGATCCAGAATTTCTGTGTCAACAGCACGGCCGATGTCCACTTTGAGAATGACCAGCCGCATTTCATCGGCAACCCGACGGAGTGCGCCCTGCTGACAGCGGTCCATAAATCCGGCGGGGACTACGCCGCCGTCCGCGGCGCGGCCACGGTGCTGCATGTGTTCCCGTTCAGCTCCGAGACCAAAAACATGACCACCGTTGTCGCCTCGCCGGCCGGCATGACGGTCTACTCCAAGGGCAGCCCGGAGAAGATCATCGCCATGTGCAGCATGCAGCCGGAGGAGCGGGCCGCCGCCGAGGCGGAGATCCGGCGCTTCCAGGAGAAGGCGGGCCGCGTCATCGGCTTTGCCCACCGGGAGCTGCCGCTGTGCCAGGACATCGAGGCGCACCGGGCGACGCTGGAGTCCGAGCTTGTCTTTGACGGCTTTGTCTCCATCACCGACCCGCTGCGCGCCGATGTCTATGCGGCGGTGGCAAAGTGCCGCAGCGCCGGCATCGATCTGAAGATGCTGACCGGCGACAACATCGTCACCGCCACCGCCATCGCCAACGACCTGCACCTGCTCGACGCGCACCACATCGCCGTGGAGGCCAGAGACATTGAGGATCTGCCTGAGGCGGAATTTTTGCAGAAGCTCCCCTCCATCCGCGTCATCGCCCGCAGCACCCCGGTCATCAAGATGCGGGTTGTCAACGCGCTCAAATCCCTGGGCAATGTGGTGGCCGTCACCGGCGACGGGATCAACGACGCCCCCGCCATCAAAAATGCGGATGTGGGCATCGCCATGGGCATCACCGGCACCGAGGTCTCCAAGGAGGCCAGCGACATCGTGCTGCTCGATGACAGCTTCTCCACCATCGTGACCGCCGTCCACTGGGGCCGCGGCATCTATGAGAACTTCCAGCGCTTTATCCAGTTCCAGCTCACGGTCAATCTCTCCTCGGTCATTGTTGTCCTCGTCTCGGTTCTGGTCGGCTTCCCCGCCCCCTTTACCGCGCTGGAGCTGCTCTGGATCAATCTGATTATGGACGGCCCTCCCGCCCTGACCCTGGGACTTGAGCCCATCCGGGAGAATCTGATGGACCGCGCGCCCACGCGCCGGGACGCCAGCATTGTCTCCCGCGGCATGCTCGCCCGCATTGTCGTCAACGGCCTGTATATCTCCCTGATCTTTATGATCCAGCACTTCC
>JAHZEE010000122.1:2467-3817 GCA_019421975.1 Clostridiales bacterium
TTCCTCGGCGGCACGGAGGAGCAGCTCTCCACCATTTTGTTCTCCCTGTTTGTGGTGTTCCAGCTGTTCAACGCCCTCAACAGCCGCGAGCTGACGAGCACCAGCGCCTTCCGAAACCTGTTCCGCAACCGGCTGCTGCTGGGCGTCTTTGCCCTGACCTTCCTGCTGCAGGTGTTCATCACCCAGGTGGGCGGCGCCTTCTTCGGAACGGTCGCCCTTCCGCTCGTGATGTGGGTCAAGATCGTCGCAGTCGGCTTCACGGTGATTCTGCTCTCCGAGCTTGTAAAGCTCTTCCAGCGTCTGGCCTCGCGCCACTGATGCAGAAAAAAGCCCCGCACCAAATGGCGGGGTGTCATAAGACAGTATTGAGTTGAATTAGCTGAAAACCTTGAGTTTTCCAGGGGCGGCGTGACCTTTCGGGGTCACGCCGTTTCCTCTTTCGTCAGTTCGCCCAGCGGGATAAAGCCCACAAGGTCATAAACAATGCGGATGCCCTGTACCCTGTGGCCGCTGCTCTTGTCCGGGGCCTCAATGTAGATGGCCTTTACAAGTTCATGCACTGCGTAGGCGGTCAGCCCGTCAAGGGCTGCATACTTGTGTACCCGCTGGATAAACTTCTCCAGATTTTCAACCTGTCGTTCCTGTACTTCAATTTCGTTCTGTAAGGTCTGTACCTCGGCTTTGAGCTGTTCCTGCTCGTCCTCATAGTTCCGGCTCATCATGGTGAACCTCTCGTCGGAAAGGCGGCCCGCCGCGTTGTCCTCATAGACCTTGATATACAGCCGGTCAAGCTCTGTGATGCGCTTCTCGTCCTGCGCCAGCTTCTTCCGCCGTGTCCTGATGGCTTCGCTGGTGGCCAGCTTCAAGCGTTCCGCCATAGCGGCCCGGAAGTGGGCTTCATAACGGGTCACATAGGAGATCACAGTCTCCATGTGCGCCCATACCATTTCTTCCAGGACAACGGCCCGGATGAAGTGGGCCGAACAGCTTCCCGTGTTGCTCCGGTAGTTGGCGCATACAAAATGATCCTGCCGCTTCTCAAAGTAGCTGGTAGTGCAGTAGCGCATCTTTGCCCCGCAGTCGGCACAGTACACAAGGCCGGAGAACATATGGCTTTTGCCCGTCTTTGTCCGCCTGTGCCGCTGCCGGCGTATCTCCTGCACCTTGTCAAAGACCTCCTGCTCAATGATGGCCGGGTGGGTGCCGTAGAATACAGCCTGCTTTTCAATGGGTGTGTCCCGCTGCTTCTTGTCCCAGATGGAATTGGTGTAGGTTTTGAAGTTGACCGTGCAGCCCGTGTACTCCCGCCGTTCCAGAATGTGAACAACGGTGTTGGTGTTCCAATGGTTG
>JAHZEE010000122.1:3827-5343 GCA_019421975.1 Clostridiales bacterium
CGTGGGGGTCAATACCTTCTCGGCCCGGAGCAGCTTTGCGATCTGCATGGGGCCTCGGCCCTCCATACAGAGGGTGAAGATACGCTTCACCACCTCTGCCGCTTCCTCGTCCACAAGCCACTTTGTCCTGTCCTCTGGGTCTTTCACATAGCCGTAGGGAACATGGGTGGTCAGCGGCTCCCCGCGCTCCCCCTTGGACTTCTGGACAGCCCGGATTTTGCGGCTGGTATCGCGGGCAAAAAACTCGTTGAACCAGTTCTTTATGCCTGCGAAATCGTTGTTCATGCTGTTGGGGTCGATGGTGTCCAGGTTGTCGTTGATGGCAATATACCGCACTCCATGCTTGGGAAAGGTGAAGTTGATATACAGTCCGGTCAGGGACGAATTGCGGCCCAGTCTGGACAGGTCTTTCGTGATGCACACGCCCACGCGCCCCGCCTCCATTTCGGCAAGCATGGCCTGAAAGCCGGGGCGGTCGTAGTTGGTGCCGGAGTAACCGTCATCCACAAAAAATACCGGGTGAGGGAAGCGGTGGTCTTTAGCGTATTGGAGCAGGATAGCCTTTTGATTGCCAATGGAAAAACTCTCCCCTTCGTTGGCGTCCTCTTGAGAAAGGCGGCAGTAAAGTGCCGTGATTTTGTCAGTTGCCCGTAACATTTCTGTTTCCTCCTTATCTTGGGCAACTGTCCGTACAGGTTTAGGTGAGACCATTATACCACACGCCGGGGCCGGAAGTACAGTATCAGTCATAGGCCGCCTCCATATTTTTCTCCATGATCCGGCGCAGCTTCCGGTCAAGGGATTCCGTTCCCTCATAGGTGCCTGTCACGGTGTAGATCGTTCCGCCGATCTTGCGCCGCAGGGTCAGCTCCGGCAGCCAATAGGCGGAGATATTTCGGACGCAGAGGCGGCCCTCTGCGTTTCGGTAGCAACGGTTTCTTTTCATAGTTTCCATGTTGTCAGTCTCCTTTCATCGTTCTTGTTCATGCTTGCGTGCTGGTTGACGCTCTTGCTCCATCTCATGCTTGGCGCTCTCCACGGCAAACTTGATCTGCCACAGCTTCTTCACCTCGTCGGTAAGGGGCTTGTATTGCTGGCTGAGATCAACACGCTCCGCCTTTAACTTCTCCTGCTCCTGCTTCCAGCGGGTGATGGGCAGCTTGCCATCCTCGTTGAAATGGGGCTTTAGCTTGCGCCGGGCGAGATAGAAGAAATGCAGTTCCTGTTCATGCTCGGCACTGAATTTTTCCCGCGCCTTTTTGAATTTGATGGTATTCAGCTTGTCATAGACGGGCTTGCCCTCAGCGTAAAAATGGACAAGCTGGAGCAGGTCGTCCATTTCCTTTGAGCGGGTATCCACCCGCTTTATAGCAGCTTTCATCTGCCGGTCTTGTTCTCCACACGCCTGAACTTTCTGCTCCAAATCTGCCAGCGTGTAAATCCCGTTTTTCTGGAGATAGATCACCGCCTCGCTGTGGCTTTTCAGATTGCCCAGTTTGGCCTTCTGTGACCATGC
>JAHZEE010000123.1 GCA_019421975.1 Clostridiales bacterium
CTGAATGCGAAGGGGTACAGCTTCATCTCCGCCCAGGTGGAGATGGTGCCCCAGAACTACTCCAAATTGGAAGCGGAGGAAGATATCAAGAATATGCAGAAGCTGCTGGAGATGCTGGAAGACGACGACGATGTCCAGAATGTCTGGCACAGCTGGGAATCCTGAATCGGAATAAAACAGGCTCCGGCCATGCCTTTGAGCATGGCCGGAGCCTGTTTTATTTGGGTCCGTATGAAAGAAGCGGTCAAAACTGATAGGGGTCGGCGAATTCATGGTAGATGTGCATTCGGCCCAGCATCCAATAGCGCACCATCCAGACAGGGCGGAAAAACAGCGTCTCCTGGACGGACTGCACATCGAACTCCCGATAGGACCTGGTCTGCTTGGGCAGGACCTTCAAGACCAGATTGCGCCGGATCTTTTCCCGCAGGAGCGCCACCTCGTTCGGGTCCGGGGGATGGATGGCCGCCGCGTCATCCGCGCAGTCCTGCAATTCCAGCCCCTCCAGAGAGGGAAAGGTCCGGATGGCGCTTGCAGTCTGGAACCCGGCGCTGGAGTAAAGGGTCTCCGCCTTGGGCGCCTTCCAGAGCTTGTGCGGCAGGTCATGGATCACATAGGTCTCCAGAAGATATGGGAAGTATACAAGCGCAGTGTCGACGACCCCGCTTTTTTTGGAGAACCGCGCCAGGATGGTAGCGCGGATCATCTTTTGAACCTCTTTTCGGATATAGGCCTCATCCTTGGTCTGGATGGTTTTGAGTGGTGCGCTCATATCATATCCTCCTTCGAGTGAGAGTTGCAGGGCGGATGCCGTCAATACCAGATGTTGTGGAGCCAGTAGCTGCACACGGCGCCGTCTTTGAAGTTTCCCTCGCGCATACAATCTGCGCCCAGGACAATGTCGTCCGGGGCATATCCCGCGGGAAGCTCGCCGCGGATGACCGCGCGGGCGGACATGGAGCCGCTCCAGCCGATTGAAATGAAGATCACATCCTCCAGCTGTGCGCCGATTTCGCGCCGCTTCTCCGCGGAGATCCACGCGCTCACCGGGCGCGTGTCCTGGCCGGAATAGGGCCGGATGGTGCCCTGTACTTTCTTCTTTGCCATTTCACTGCCTCCTTGCTGGACTGGCCTGCTCGGCCTCCACAATGTCGCGGATCTCCTCCGGCGTCAGGTCGATATAGCCGCGCTTGCCCTGCTTGACTGCCGCCCAGTAGAGCTCCTCCAGCTTTTTGGCCGGCTGCAGGAAGTAGACCAGGCCGTAGTATTCATAGTCCTGCTTCTCCGGCTTTCTCCAGACGATCTGTCCGACAATCAACCCGCCGATGGCCCAGACCAGGCCCGCCAGGGAGTTGAACCAGCTGGCGCCGGAGGTGCCGTACA
Organism: Clostridiales bacterium; assembly: GCA_019421975.1. Taxonomy (GTDB): domain Bacteria; phylum Bacillota; class Clostridia; order Oscillospirales; family Oscillospiraceae; genus CAKTFW01. The sequence continues at coordinate 1,384 of JAHZEE010000123.1, forward strand.
GGCCGAAGCAGAAGGGCTTTTGGAACACATCGGGGATGAAGAGCGCCAGCATAACGCCGACGATACAGGCCAGAATGCTGAGCGTGGCGGCCTTGGAGTTGATTTTTTTGGTGCAGATTCCGCCGAGCACTGCCAGAACCAGACCGGGCATGACCGCGGAGGTGATGCTGAACAGCGCCGTCATCAGGGCGTCAAACTGCATGAAGTAGCCGGCAAAAATCAGCGGCATGATGATGGCGATTACCACCGAGGCAATGCGCGAGACAAGCAGGTAGTGGCGGTCTTTCTGGTGCGGGCGTATCTGCATGTAGATGTCGTTGACAAAGATGGTGACGGAGGAGCTGATATAGCCGGCGCCGGTCGACATCATAGCTGCCATGACAAAGGCGATCACAAGGCCCAGGACGCCTGGCCGAGCGACCTGTGAGACCAGAATTAAAAAGGCCGTGCTGCTGTCGGCGGGCGCCTCCACAAGCCCCTGCTCCACAAGGGAGCGCAGAATAATGCCGGGTGTACCGGTGAAGATCACGCCGAGCGGCATCAAAACCCCCATAAATACCAGTGTGACCAGGCGGGACTGGTTCAGCGTCCGGGCGGAGAGGATTTTCTGCAGATTGCCCTGGTGGGCAAAATACCATGCGGCCGTAATGGCAAATCCGCCGCCGAAGAACAGGCCCAGCTGGGGGTAGTTGGGATCGAACATGGGGGTAAAGACACTGCGGAAATTGGTGGGCAGGAACGAGATCATGTTGTTGAAGCCGCCGGCCATGTTGATGCCGGCCCCGACCAGCAGCGAGCCGCCCACAAACACCAGAACGGCCTGCAGTGTGTCGGTGATCATGACCGACATGATGCCGCCGGAGGCTGTGTAGATGGCCGCGATGATGGAGATGACAACCATGCAGACATAGATATCCCAGCCGAACATGGCGTTCAGCAGGACGCTGATGGCATAGGAGTTAAAGCTCATCAGCGCCAGCATAAAGATGAGGGTGGCCACCGAGCCTGCAATCCGGGCGCTCCGGCCAAATCGCCGCTCCAGATATTCCGGTACGGAATAGATGCCGGAGAGGAAGAAGATCGGCAGTCCGATTGCGAGGAACAAAATGGCCCAGCCCAGATCGTCGACATACATCTGGTAGGCGACAAAGCCGGCGTCGTATCCAGTCTGAGAGTAGTTGACGATGTCCTGGGCGCTGATCAGCACCATCATAAAGGACAGGGAACAGACCCACCAGGGGAGCTTTTTGTTTGCCATGAAGAATTCGCCGGAGTTTTTAACCCGCAGGCCAAAGAACAGACCGATGCCGATGATCACCGCGACATAGAGCACGATGATGGTCCAGTCCAAGCCTGAAAGTGTCAGGATTCCCATTCTTCACACCCCTTTCTATAGAATGCTCTCGTAAAGCGGGAAAAGCCTGGGAAATTCAAAGTGCCAGAACGCCTCGCCGCCGGCAAAGAGCACAAATACAAACAAAACGAGGCCTAAAATGACCTTCCCGCCGGTCCCTGGCCGTGTAAAGGTGCCTGCCCTGTACATCAGATAGATGCCGATGAGTGCAAGGGGAATATGCATGAGATATTCAATCCAGTAGGGGCCCAGCTGCTCATAAATCGGTACCATGTGCATTTCTCTCCTTTTCTGATAAGCGCCTGGGCGGAGGATACCGGCCTGGCTGCCCCGGCACGGCGTCCTCCGCCGTCCGCGCCGTATTTATGCGCCGTTGTACAGGAATCCGCCGTCCACCGGGATGGTGACGCCTGTGACATAGTCGGCCGCCTGAGAGGCCAGATACACCGCGCAGGCGCCGATCTCCTCCACATCGCCCCAGTCGCCGGCCGGAATTTTGCTGCGGATTTTCTCAAACAGCGCCGGATTGTCCTGGACGGGCTGCGTCAGCTCGGTGCGGAACCAGCCGGGGGCAATGGCATTGACCTGCACATGATAGGGGGCAAACTCCAGTGCGGCAGCCTTGGTGAACTGCATCACAGCGCCCTTGCTGGCGGTATAGGCCGGGGCGTCCGTCAGGCCGAGAAAGGAGGCCATGGAGGCGACATTGATGATTTTGCCATGCCGCTGCGCGAGCATCTCGTTGCCGAAGATGCGGGTGGCCAGGAACACAGAGTCGAGGTTGACCGCCATCACGCTGCGCCAGTTGGCCAGGGTGTAGTCCTTGATAAAGCCCCGGTGCTCAATGCCCTGGGAATTGACCAGAATATCGACCTGGCCCAATTCGGCGCGGACCCGATCCAGGAGCGCGTTCAGAAACGACTCCTGCGCGCTGTCGCCGGCCATCACCAGACTGCGCCGGCCGAGCGCGGCGATCTCCTGCGCCACTGCCTCGCAGTTGGCCGCATTTCGGCTGGTGGGGACGACATCGGCGCCGTGGTCTGCCAGCGTCACTGCGATGCCGCGGCCAATGCCGCGGGTGCCGCCGATGACCACGGCCACCTTGCCGCTCAAATCAAAGCTTTTTTTCTTGAATGCCATTGTCACCGACTCCAATCAGTACAGATTTGTCTGATAATCCAGATAGACCGTCCGCATCTTCAGAAATTCCTCGATGCCGTGCTTGCCGTCGTCGCCGCCGATGCCGGAATGCTTCCAGCCGGCGTGGTAGCCCTGATAGGCCTCGCCCTGCTGCCGGTTGACATACAGCTCGCCGAACTCGATGTTGTTGGCAAACAGCATCACGGTGTTGTAGTCGTTGGTGTAGAGGCTGGAGGTCAGGCCGTATTCGCAGTCGTTGGCCAGCGCCAGCGCCTCCTCCACGGTCTTGAAGGTCAAGACGGGGAGCACGGGGCCAAAGGTCTCTTTCTGCACAACCTCGGCATCCTGCCGCACATTGGTCAGAATGGTCGGGGGATAGAAGGCGCCCGGCCCCTCCACCGGTTTGCCGCCCAGAATCACCTTGGCGCCTGCGGCGACGGCCCGGTCCACAATTCCCTGAATCCGCTCCGTAGCCGCCCGGTTGATGAGCGCGCCCATGGTGAGGCCCGGATCCTTGACGCCGTCGCCGAAGGTGGCCTTGGCCATCCGCACCCGGACCATCTCCGTGAACTGCTCGGCGATCTCCTCCTGCACATACAGCCGCTCTGCGCAGTTGCAGACCTGGCCGGCGTTGTTCAGGCGGGCGCCCACCACGCAGTCGGCGGCCAGCTCCAGATCCGCGTCCTTCATGACGATGCTCGGCGCCTTACCGCCCAGCTCCAGGGAGACCTTGCAGAGATTGTTGGCCGACTGGCGGACAATTTCCTCTCCCGTCTCCACGCTGCCGGTGACGGTGATCATGCTGACCTTCGGATTGGAGGCAATGGCCCCGCCGACGACAGAGCCGTGGCCTGCGATCAGATTGACCACGCCGTCGGGGAAACCGGCCTCCTTTACCAGCGCGGCCATTGCCAGCGTGGAGGCGGGCGTATCGCTGCTGGGCTTGCAGACGACGGTACAGCCGACCAACAGGGCGGGGACAATTTTGCGCAGCAGGACATAGATCGGGAAATTCCAGGGCATGATACAGGCCACAACGCCGATCGGCTCTTTCATAATCAGGATGTTTTCCTTGCTGTTGTTATCGCCGGGGAGAATCTCGCCCTCCAGCTTGCGGTCCCAGCCGGCCTGATACTCCAGCAGGCCGACTGCGCCTGTGATCTCGCCCTTGCTCTGCTCCAGGGTTTTGCCCTGCTCTGTGGAGAGAATCAGCGCCAGTTCGTCCACATGGTCCAAAAGGATCTGGCCGAATCTGCGCAGGATGTCGCCGCGCTGCATGATGGGGCGCTTGCTCCAGGCCTTTTGCGCGTCATATGCGGCGTTGATGGCGGCGTTGACCTCGGAGGCGCCGCAGTTTGCGACCTCGTAGACCTGCTCGCCGGTGGCCGGATTTGTCACAGTCGAATACCCGCCCTTG
>JAHZEE010000124.1:0-2757 GCA_019421975.1 Clostridiales bacterium
TCAGAATGTGGGCGGCTGCGGAGGGGGGCGTGTTGAGCGTCACCCTGGGATAGGCTGACAACCCCGCTGAGAGCTGCTTTTGCCGCGCGTCGATACACCTGCTTCGCGCCGGCATCTGCTCCAGCGCCAGGCGCAGGGCGCACTCTGCGGCGGCAGCCAGCGCCAGGGTGGGCGTGCCGCTGCGATAGATGCTTGCACCAGTACCGCCGTGGAACAGTGGCGCAAGGGTGAGATTTTGCCGCTTTAAAAGCAGCCCGCTGCCGTTGAGCCCGCCGAGCTTGTGGAGAGACAGGCTGAGCGTGTCGATGCCGGAAAAGGAAATGGGGATCCGGCCGACAGCCTGCGTCGCGTCCACATGGAGACGGCAGCCTGGATACCGTTTCAAAAGCTCCTGAATTTGCCGCAGCGGCTGGATGGTTCCGAGTTCACTGTCCACTGCGCAGACCGCCACCAAAATGGTGTCCGTTCGGAGCAGTGCTTCCAGCTGCGCCAGATCGACGGTCCCGTCCGGCCGGAGCTGCAGTAGATCGACCTCGTAGCCCTGGGCCTGCAGGTGATCTAGGCAGCGGCCGACAGACGCGTGCTCCAGCGGCGTCGACAGGATATGCCTGCCGGTATGGCGGCCGGTCAGAGCGAGGCCCTGGAGAGCAAGATTGTTTGCCTCGGTGGCACCAGAGGTATAGATCACTTCGGATGGCTGCGCGCCCAAAAGCGCTGAGATGGAGCTTGTGATCCGCCCCATCTCGGCCTTGGCGGCCTGTCCGGCGGGGTGTGCGGCGTTCGGATTGCCGATAAAGGCCCGCTCCACCGCGCAGAACCGGGCCAGAACCGCGGGATCAACGGGATGATTTGCCGCATAGTCCAGATAGATCATAGGTCAAAATGTCTCCTGTATGGTTCCGCCGCCCACCACTCGGTCGCCGTCATAGAGGACAACCGCCTGCCCCGGCGTGACGGCGCGCTGCGGCGCGTCAAAGTCGAGGCGCAGCCGGTCGCCGTCCATGGAGGCGGTGACAGACTGCTCTCTTTGATGGTAGCGGGTGCAGGCCGCCAGGCGCATGGGGCCGGGCAGACGGTCAAATGGAATCCAGTTCAGATCCACGGCGAAAAGGTGCCGGGTATACAGCGTATGCTCCGGTCCGACGGTGAGCGTGTTGTCCGCCATACACTTTTTACACACATACACCGGCGTGTCCAGTGCCAGACCAAGTCCCCGGCGCTGGCCCAGGGTATAACCCACTGCGCCGCGATGGGTTCCAACGACCTGCCCGCTGCAGTCCAGAAAGCGGCCGGGCGCATAGGGCCTGCCGGTATACTGTTCCATAAAGCGGACATAGTCCCCGTCCGGCACAAAGCAGAGATCCTGGCTGTCGTGTTTCCGGGCGTTGACAAACCCCAGCTGGCCGGCAATTGCCCGTACCTCCGCCTTGCGCAGCGAACCCAGCGGGAGATGGAGATGGGCAAGTTGGTCCTGTGTGAGCATGTAGAGCACATAGCTCTGATCCTTGTTTAGATCAACTGCGCGCCGGAGCAGCCACCGGTGCTGTGTGCCGTCATATTCAACGCGCGCATAGTGCCCGGTCACCAAATCGGTCAGCCCATGCGCGCTGGCAAAGCGTCGCAGCAGATCAAATTTCATAAAACGGTTGCAGTCAATGCAGGGATTGGGAGTTCCGCCCTGCTCATAGACCCATATGAACTTCTCAATGACCTGCGTCTGAAATTCAGCCGTAAAGTCCGCCACATGGAACGGAATGTCCAGCATAAAGGCCACCTCTGAGGCATCCTCGATGTCCCGCTGTGAACAGCAGGTATGGTAACAACTCAGCCCGAGCGCCTCGTTCTGGTACAGACGCATGGTGACACCCTCGCAGGCAAAGCCCTGCTGCTGCATCAGGTAGGCGGCGACAGAGCTGTCCACGCCGCCGCTCATAGCGACAAGGGCCGATGGAGTTTGAAGCATTGTGTTCCTCTCTTTCCCGGCGCGCCGGGAAGTGTGCGGCCGCCGGCGGTATATGTGAAAAGTGCCGGGCACCCAGCGCCCGGCACAAACCCGGAAGCCGTTAAGATGCCGCGACGCCGCCTTCGACGACCAGGGTGTCCTCGTAGTCCAGCCCATAGGTTCCGGCCAGAGTTGCCTCGTAGTCGGCATGGAAGAACTGCTCCTCTCCCAGCACCTGGATTTCCGTGTTCAGCCAGTCGAGCAGGGTGGTATTTCCCTTGGAAACTGCGGGCGCGATGGTGTCCTGACTGCCAAGCGAGGGGATTCCCACGGTGTAGCCCTCGTTTTGCAGGGCGAAGGCAATGACCTCGGTGTTGTCATTGGCCCAGGCGACACCGTTGCCATTCTCCAGCGCATTTTTTGCCGTTGCATAGGAGTCATATTTCTGAAGCGGGATATCCGGATAGTTCTCGGTCAGATAGGTCTCGGCGGTTGTGCCGGAGATGACGATCATCTGATCGTCTGCGTTCCAGCTGTCCAGGCTCTCAATCACCCGGCTGTCGGGGGAGACGACGCCCAGGGCGACATTCATGTAGGGAAGGGCAAAGTCGACCTCTTCAGCGCGCTCTTTGGTCACGGTGAAGTTTGCAAGAATTACATCCACCTTGCCGGTCTGCAGGTACTCAATGCGGTTTGCTGCCTCAGTGGAGACATAGTTGACCTCGACGCCCAGATCCTCGCCGATGCGATTGGCAAAATAGATGTCATAGCCCTGATACTCGCCGTTTTCATCCACATAGCCAAAGGGATTTTTG
>JAHZEE010000124.1:2767-5210 GCA_019421975.1 Clostridiales bacterium
AACGCCGATATTGATGGTGCCGCTCTGCTGGATCTCGTCGAGCGTGCGATAGACGACCTCCTGTGTCTGTGTGCCGTCACTGCTGCCGCCGCCGGTGGTACCGGCTGTACCGCAGGCCGCCAGCGAAAGCGCCAGCGCCAAAGCGGATAATACTACAATCAATTTCCGAATCTGTATCATAATTGTCCTCCAGTTCCGGGCATGGTGCCCTTTTGTCAATTACTCACTGTGAGAATTCTTTCGATGAAAGGTAAAGGTCTGCAAAAACTGTCGGGTTCGCTCTGTCCTGGGTGCGTCAAAAAACTGCTCGGGCGCGCCCTCCTCGACGATGGTCCCGTCCTCCAAAAATATGATGCGGTCTGCCACGGCCCTTGCAAACTGCATCTCGTGGGTGACAATCAGCATGGTCCTGCCCTGGTCGGCAAGCGTCAGTATCACATCCAGCACCTCCCGGACCATCTCCGGATCCAGTGCCGCCGTGACCTCATCAAAGAGCAGAATCTCCGGATGCATGCACAGCGCCCGCACAATGGCGACCCGCTGCTTCTGTCCGCCGGAGAGCTGCCGCGGATAGCTTTCGGCCTTGCCCTCCAGGCCCACGCGGGACAGCAGTGCCAGCGCCTCATCCCTGGCGTCTGACCTGGAACGCTTTTGGACCTTCATGGGTGCAAGCAGCAGGTTCTCCAGCACGGTCAGATGTGGAAACAGCTCATAGCTCTGAAATACCATGCCGATTTTCTGCCGGATCCCCGCCAGATTTTTTGCGCCTTGGGAAATCCGCTCCCCGCGCAGCCGGATCTGCCCGCCCTGAATGGGCTCCAACGCATTGATGCACCGGAGCAGGGTGCTCTTTCCGCAGCCGCTTGGCCCGACGATGACAATGACTTCACCCTCGTGGACGGTCAGGTCTAGATCCTTTAAAACCGTCAGGTCGTCGAAGCGCTTTGTCAGATGCTCGATGGTCAGAATCGGCTCTGGCATATGCTCACCTCCATCGTTTTTCCAGATATTTTGCCAGCAGGCTGATGGGCCAGCAGGCAATAAAATACAGAATGAATACCGCCAGATAGATTCCGAATGCGGCGTTTGGACTGCTCATCCGGTTGGCCTCGATGATCTGCTGCGCCACCTTCAAAACCTCCACGACGCCGATCATCAGGATGAGGCTTGTGGTTTTAATCATCCGGGTGACCAGGTTGATGGAAGAGGGGATCAGACGACGGATGGCCTGCGGAAGCACGACATAGCGATAGGTCTGTACCCTGGTGAGCCCCAGGGCCTCTGCGCTTTCAGACTGGTGCGCCGGAATGCTGATCAATGCGCCCCGTACCAGATCGCTCATCTCTGCCGTGCCCCAGAGAGTAAATACAATGATCGAGGCCAGCTCGCCGGACAGGTTCCAGCCAAAGGCCCTGGTGGTGCCGAAGTAGACCAAAAACAGCAGGACCAGCTGCGGCATGATCCGGACAAACTCCAGATAGCAGCGTAAAATCGCCCGGCAGACCGGATTTTTCCAGGTCATCAGCGCGCCGAGCAGAATTCCAAGAGGCAGGCTGATGGCGACGGAAATCAGACTGATTTTAAGGGCCACGCCGAGCCCGCCCAGCAGGCGAACGAGGTTTTTCCCCTTCAGCAGTACCTCAAGACCCAAATCCGGCATGGCGGAGCCTCCTCTCCAAGAGACTGCCCAGCAGGGAGACCGGGAGCAGAATCAGCAGGTAAAAGACCACCAGCAGCAAGAGGCTCTCCGCCGTCTTATAGTACAGGCCGATCAGATCCTTGGCCGTAAACATCAGGTCCATCAGGCTGATGGCGGAAAAAACACTGGTCTCCTTCAGCAGAAAGATCACATTGGCCATAAAGGCCGGGACGCTGATAGAGAAGGCCTGGGGCAGCAGGACATACTGAAAGGTCTGCCGCCTGGTGAGTCCAAGGCTGGCTGCGCTCTCCTCCTGAATGGGCTCGATGGCCTCAATGCCGGCCCGAAATGCCTCTGCCATGTAGCTGCCGCCGAGAAATGCCAGACCTGCCACGCCGCACAGCGCGGCATCCGTCCGGATGCCAAGCTTGGGCAGCCCATAGTAGAGGAAAAACAGCTGCACCAGCAGCGGAGTATTTCGGCTGAGCTCGATGTACACAGACACGATCCGGCGGAGCACCGGAACGCGGTAATGCTGGATGACAGTGCAGAGCAGGCCCGCGCCAATGGCGGCCGCGATGCCAAGGAAGCCAATTTTGACGGTCAGCAGCGCCGCCTTTTGATAGAGCGGCAGATACTCTGCAAGAAACGCCCAGTCCAAAACGCCGCCTCCTTTCTGCCGCGGCCGGGCCGCGGGTTATTTTACGGCTGCAAAGCCTGCTTCGAGATCATCGAGGATATCATCAATGTGCTCTGTGCCAATGGACAGGCGGATGGTGTTGGGATAGATGCCCTGATCCAGCA
>JAHZEE010000125.1 GCA_019421975.1 Clostridiales bacterium
GACCCAGGTCTGGGGATTCATCAGAATGGCCGCGTCCAGGCCCACATTGTAGGGGTTTTCCTGGACAAATTTCTTCCACCAGGCCTTCTTGACATTGTTCTTGAACTCGACGCCCAGAGGGCCGTAGTCCCAGGTGTTGGCGAGCCCGCCGTAGATCTCGCTGCCGGCAAAGATAAAGCCGCGGTTTTTGCAAAGTGCTACGATCTTTTCCATCGTCTTTTCTTGGTTGAGCATATGGGCCTCCATCATGGTGCGCACAGGCGCAAATTTTTCCTTATACAAATTCAATTATACCGCGCTGTCAGAATGTGTCAACTGATTTTCCCCATTTTTTGCCGGATCCAGACCTGCATGCGGTTGTACGAGGCGGGAAAGTGTGGTACAATTGGCCAATAACGCCTGGAAAAGCCCCCGGAAAGGAGCACTGCATGTTCAAAGCACTGGGGCGGGTGATCGCATCCGCCATTTTACTGGTTCTCACAGCCCTGCTGGCCTCGTTTGCGCGTTTTGCGCCGGACTGGTTTTTTTCCTTCTACACCGACCTGTCGCGCCGCGCTGCGGCGTTTTTGGGGAAGATTGTGGGCCCCATCCCGTTTTCGGTCTGCGAGGTGCTGATCTTCCTGCTGATCCTCTGGGGCATCTATACCTTTATCAATATCTTCCGCCGCCGCAAGGGGCTGCTGGCATGGCTGGCGGGGATTTTGCTGGCCGGCTGCATCGCCCTGCTGCTCTTTACGGCCCTCTGGGGGCTCAACCACTTTGGCCCCGACATCACCGAGACACTGGGCATCGAGGTGGAGCTCAGCACCCGCGATGAGCTGGCTGAGGCCACAAACTACTATCTCGACCAGGCCAATGCCCTGGCCAGCCAGATGCCGCGGGACGCAGACGGAGTGACCACCACGCCTGCGTTTGCCGAGCTGGGGAAACAGACGGTGGCGGCCTACACGGCGCTCTCGGCACGGTATGACTATTTTCAGACCCCGGCCGCACCGCCCAAGCGGGTGATCGCCTGGTATCCCATGAGCAAGGCGGGGCTCACGGGCATCTATCTGTGCTTTACGGGCGAGAGCTGTGTAAATCCGGACACCTTCCCGGCCATGCTCCCGTTTACCATGTGCCATGAGCTGGCCCACAGCCAGGCGGTGGCCTCCGAGGACGGGGCCAACTTCACCGCGTTTCTGGCCTGCACGGCCAGTGACAGCGCGCTGTTGCAATATTCGGCCTATTTTGCCGCCTATATCTACTGCTACAATGCCCTCAACAAAGTGGATCAGACGGCGGCCGCCGATGTCTGGAACCGGATGAACGACGGGGTAAAGGCGGACATCCTGGCCAACAACGCGCGCTATGCAAAATATGAGGGCGCAGTCCGCGAGACGGCGCAGCAGCTCAACGACACCTACCTCAAGGCGTTTTCAGAGGAGCTGGGCGTGGAGTCCTACGGCGCTGTGGCAGACGATCTGGTGGCGTGGTATAAACTCCAGGTGGCGCAGCCGGCAGCGGAGGGGTGAGGCGCTTCTGCAGCGGCGCAGGAGCGGCCACCTCTCCGTCACGGCTGCGCCGTGCCACCTCCCCTCCAGGGGAGGCGCTGCGTACTGCACTGCACCCCCAAAAGGCTCCCCTGGAGGGGAGCTGTCGGCGCAGCCGACTGAGAGGTGTCTGCGCAGTATGACAGAAGGCACGATGTATCGCCCCCATCCCACCTAAGAAGGGGGAAGCTGAATGAGATTTTTATTTGTCACCTTGTGGATTTCATGGTATAATAGAACAAATCTCAGATGGAGATTATGGAGGTGCAGGATATGATTATTACCATTGGCCGGCAGTACGGTTCCGGCGGACGATATATTGCAAGACATGTCGCAGAGAAGATGGGGTATCGGTTTTTTGATGAGGAGTTGCTCTCGCTGGCGGCCAAGAAGGCGGGCTTCAGCGAGGCGATGATCCGCCAGTTTGATGAGAAGCCCGGCAACTCTCTGCTGTACAGTACCTTTGTCAACTCGGCGGCCACTGCCGACGCGCTGCCGCTCAACCAAAAGCTGGCCATGGCGCAGTTTGAGATCATTGAGCAGGCGGCGGAGGCGGGCGACTGCGTGCTGGTGGGACGCTGCGCCGATTATATCCTGCGCAATCGGGAGGATCTGGTCACGATCTTTGTCCACGCCCCCAGCGACTACCGCGCCAGACGGCTGCAGACCTACTATGGCGTGCCAGGGCCGCTGACGGAAAAGACCATGAAAAAGCAGGACCGCAAGCGGGCGGACTACTATAACTTTTTTACCCAGAAGAAGTGGGGCGCCTGCGGCAGTTATCAGCTCTGCCTGGATGTGAGCGCGCTGGGCATCGAGGGGACGGCGGACGCCATCGTGCAGTATACCAAGCTGCGCCAGGCCCTGTTGGAGACCGGCATCAAGGATGTGTGAATCAAAATGACAGAGGGCCTGTGCAGCGGCGGCTGGCACAGGCCCTTTTTGGAGGTGCTGGAATGGAATGGCAGATTCGGGATGCCGCGCCGGACGATGCGGCGGCGCTGGCGGAGATCTACGGCCCCTATGTGACGGATACGGCGATCACCTTTGAGTATGAGGCCCCCACCCCTGCGGCATTTCGGGCGCGGATGCAATCGCTGCTGGGACGCTACCCCTATCTGGTGGCCGAGCAGGCGGGGCAGGCGCTGGGCTATGCGTATGCCGGGCCGTTCCACCCGCGGGCGGCCTACGCCTGGGCGGCGGAGGTCGCCATCTATCTGCGCAGGGACTGCCGCGGAAGAGGCCTGGGGCGCGCGCTCTATGCCCGGCTGGAGGAGCAGTGCCGGGCCATGGGGCTGCAGAATCTCTATGCCTGTGTTGCCGCACCGGCGGCGCCGGACCCATATCTGGACGACGGCAGTGTGCAGTTTCACCGCCGCAGAGGCTATGCCCTGTGCGGCCGCTTCCAGCGCTGCGGCTATAAATTTGGCCGCTGGTACGACATGGTGTGGATGGAAAAGCTGCTGGGCAGCCACCCGGTTCCGGCGCCAGCGCTGCATGTTTCCGCAGATCAGGGATAAGGGGGAACAGGATGGCACAAAACGACAGTTTGATCCTTCGCAGCCTGCGGGCGGACGATCAGGCGGCTCTGGAGGAGGTCGTCGGGAGAGTGTGGGCCTATGACCGGTTCTGTTCGCCGCGTACGGCGAGGTCCTTGACCGCCCTGGGACTTCAGAGCAGCCTGTACCAGAGTACCTTCGGCCAGGTGGCGGAGGTAGAGGGTCAGGTGGTGGGCGTGATTTTGGGCCGGTGCGGAACTGTGCACCGACCGGTTTGGCCTGTGCTGCGGGGGTTGCTGCGGCTGCTGTCCTGCGCCGAGGGCCGCCGGGTATGCCGCATCGCGCGGCAGCTGGGGCAGCTCAGCAGCCAAATGCTGCAGTCGGCAGATCGGCGATTTGATGCAGAGCTGGTCCTGCTGGCGGTGACGCCCGAACTGCAGGGACGGGGAATTGGCCTGCAGCTGTGGAAGGCGGCGGAGGCGTATTTTCGGAAGGCAGGCGGGACGCGGCTGTATCTGTGTACGGACAGCCAGTGCAACTATGGATTCTATGATCGCCATGGCTTTTCACGGCTGGATATGTGCCAGTCTGCACTGCCGCAGGCGCTGGGCGGCGAAAGAATGGAATTTTATCTGTACGAGAAAGACCTGGCGGTCTGAGGCCTGCCGGAATGAAGATGGCGGTTTGTGCAGCTGCAAAGCGATAAAAACACCCCGGCCGATGGTCGGGGTGTTTTATTATTTCGCGTTCTGGCTGCGGGAATAGGAGACCACGACACGGCGGTTTGGCTCCGTACCGGTGGAGTGGGTGCTCACATCCGGGTAGTCCTGCAAGGTGGCGTGGATCACATGGCGCTCATAGGCGTTCATGGGCTCCAGGGTCACATTGCGGCGGTAGCGGGTCACGCGGGAGGCGACCTTTTCAGCCAGGTGCTCCAGCGCCTCTTCCCGCTTCCGGCGGTAGTGCTCTGCATCCACATTGATGCGACAGCGCTCGGTGTGGCCATGGTTGACAGCATAGTTTGCCAGATGCTGGATGGCGTCCAGCGTCTCGCCCCGGCGGCCGATCAGCATACCCAGACTGTTTCCGACCAGCTCGACGGTACAGGTGCTCTTGTCCGTCATGCGCGCATGGGGCACAGCGTCGGAGCCCATGTGCTCCAGCAGCCCCTTGAGAAACTGCTCTGCCTGCTCGGCAACGGAGCCGGGCGCGGGCGCCTCGTAGACCGTGGGGGCGGCAGGCGCTGCCGACTGCCTGGGAGCCGGCGCCTTCTCTGCCCTGGGCGCGGGGGCCGGGCGGCTCGGCCGGGGCGGCTCGGCCTTGGGCGTCTGCTGCTTCGGCCGCTCTGCCTTGGGCTTGCTGCGGGAGGCGGCAGAGAGTGCCGGCGCCGGCGCTTCATCCGGGGCCTCATAGGTGACCTTTACCCGTGCGGGCGTGGCGCCGATGCCGAGAAAGCCCGACTTGGGGTTGTCCAGTACTTCCACCGAGACGCTGTCACGGTCCATCTGCAGCTGGTCGAGCGCAGCGGAGACAGCCAAATCGATGGTTTTGCCGGTGGTGATGATAAATTTTTCCATGATTGGGGAGTCCTCCTTGCGGTTATTCCGCAGTTGGCGTATTTGGCTTGGCCGCATCCGGGCCGTCCGCCTCAGCGGGGGTGTCCTCCGCGTCCGGCTGTGCCGGCGCTTCCAAAGATTCTGCCTCGGCGGGCGTCTGCTCCGCCTCTGTCAGAACCGGGGCAGCCTCGTCGCCCGCGGTCTGCTGCGCAGCTTCCTCATCCAAAATCTCGTCCTGCGTATCGTCGTCCGCGCTGCTGTTGCGGCCATAGCGGTCGGGTTTATAGGCGCGTCCGCGGCAATAGGGGCGGTCCGGATCGCCGGAGAAGTGCTTGTCCTGGGCGGCATCGGAATCGTCGTCCGAGGCGGCGCTGCCCGGCTTCTGCTGCGGCTTGCGCTTTTTCTTGCTGGTGTTGGGGTCGCGCTGGCCCTCCGGGTTCTGCGCCCGGCGCTCGGCGCGCCTGCGCTCGCGCTCGTCCTCTTCGGCGAGCTTTGCCAGAAAGGCCTCGTGCTTGGCGGCGTCCTCCGCATCATAGGCCTTGCGGTAGCGCTTGGTGAGGAAGTATTCCTGGATGACAGTACAGATGGCCTGCACCGTCC
>JAHZEE010000126.1 GCA_019421975.1 Clostridiales bacterium
CATGTGTTAGGCACGCCGCCAGCGTTCGTCCTGAGCCAGGATCAAACTCTCTATGAATGGTATTAAAACGATCTTTCCAGACCGATCTAATCTTCACGAGATTGCTTCCAAGCAATTACTCAAGAATCTTTTCGTTGGCTGTTCTCACAATCAACTTGTACATTTTTGTCCAAGGTGCTGTCTTGCATGTTTCCGTTGTTTAATTTACAAGGTACACGCCCCAAAAATCGGGGTTCTTTTGTTCAGCTTTCACAGTGGAAAAGCATTCCATTGTTTCCAGCGAACTTTTACATCATACCACACTTAAAAGCACTTGTCAAGAACTTTTTTCAAATTCATTTGAACTTGATTTTGTTCATTTGGCTGCGCTCTTGAGTGAGCTTGCCTATAATACCAAGGATCCCCGTATTTGTCAACACCTTTTTTCAAAGTTTTTTGTCTTTTTTGGTCGATACAAGGGATAGTACGACGAGCGGCATCAGACCACAAAATAGAAGGACTGCCACGGCAAAGATGGGGAAGGTGTTTTCCCGCACGAGCCAGATCCCGCCGTAACCAGCGGCCGCCATTACACTTCCGAGCCATCTTCCGCTGCTGTTTTGGAACAGGACGCGCAGCATTTCCGTGCCGGCAGACAGGGCCAGAAGCATGCTGGCGAAGAAGCCTGCGACCATGAGTGCCGAGAGAATCGCCTCAAAGCGCTCCATACTGCCAAACAGGCGCAGGGACTGCGTCATGGTGTAAAGGGGAAACGGCAGACCGGCAGAGAGAACCGGGCCGAGCGATCCGCCGGTCACCACAGCGGCGAGCACGAGAACGGCGGCGGCAGTGATGCCCCAGAGGAACACCCTGGAGCCTGTGCTGCGCACATGGGGGCGCAGCCAGAGGGCCGCGAAGGGCAGCAGCAGGGCTGCGGCCACACGGCCCACGCCGCTGGCCTGTGCGGTCGGCGCCAGGTATGCGGTGTGCACATCCGGCAGGGCGAAGAGAAGCATTCCGCCGGCCATCACAGTGAGAACCGGACCCAGAATGGCCCCCACCCGGGCCGGAACGGCCACGCCGCGGTATTGGGCGGTGGCCGCCAGCACCAGCAGGATGCCCGGATACAGCCACAGGCCGCCGGCCGTTGGGAAGGCCTCATCGCACCAGACGCCCAGGCAGGAGAGAATGGCCGCCATGGCAGCCGCCGCCAGCAGCAGCAGGATCCTGCCCAGCACCGGCCCGCAGGCCTTGCGCACCTGTCCGGCAATCCCCGCCGGCATCATGGCCTTTCCCTCCAGCCGGCGCAGCAGCCACAGGAAGACCCCCGCCACAATGACTCCCAGCACCACGCCGAGCCAGGGCACCGCAGGTGCTAAAAACAGCCCCGGCGCCAGAGCCGCCGCCAATGACCAGCTATACAGCTGCCGGTCCGACATTCTGTCCAAGCCGATACCTCCCATCCATTCGATACAGCCGGGGAATCTCCCGGCCCTCCCCCTCGGCCGAGGCCGTCCGCAGGTTGGCCAGCGTGACGCCCGCCGTGTGGGCTTTCAAAAACTTTGTGAGTCCCTCCACCTCAGAGGGAGCCGCACCGTCATCGGTGACGCAGACCCGGGCTGCAGGCCGCAGCTCCGGCTCCTCCATCACGACAGGGATCAGCCCCGCTGCCGAGTCCTCAAAGACCACGGAGCTGACCGTCCCCAAAAACAATGTGCCCGGCGCGGTGTCGTGCAGCGCCTGCAGCGCCTCGTCCCAGTCGCGGCCGGTCCCGATCAGTTCCTCCGCCGCCGCGATGCAGACTGTTCCGTCCCGCTGGCTCACAAGCAGCGTCTGGCACGGCAGCAGCGCCGCCACATCCTGGCTCTTGGCCGGCAGCAGGCCGAACAGGGACAGGGCCACCGTGAGGGCCAACAAAAAAATCCACTTGCGCATGGTGCCTCCTATTTCTGGTTGCGAAGATCCTGCGGGCGCAGGGTCCGGTCGCGGAGTTTATCCTGCACAAGCCGGCGCCGCAGCAGCGCGCCGCCCAGCCGTGCAGAGGAGAAGGGCGCGAGATACGGCCGCCCGCAGGATTCCAGCGAGGCCAGATGGATGAGCAGCGCCAGGGCGCCCGCCGTCACGCCGAACAGGCCCAGCAGGGCCGCGCAGAGCGTCAGCACAATGCGCCAGATCCGCAGGGCGTCGGAAAAATCCCTTCCCGGCAGCGTGAAGCCGCAGACGCCTGCCACGGCCACCACGATGAGGGCCGCCGGGGAGATGAGCCGGGCCTCCACTGCCGCCGTGCCCACCACCAGACCGCCGATGATGCTGACCGTCTGGCCGATGGACTGGGGCAGGTGGATGCCCGCCTCCTGCAGCAGCTCAAAGGCGATCAGAAGGCCCAACACCTCCAGCACCGTCGGAAACGGCACCTCGCGCTTGCTCTCGATGATGGCCTCCAACAGCTGTGTGGGAATCATCTCCTGGTGGAAGGTGCTGATGGCCACATAGAGCGCCGGCAGCAGCAGGCTCACAATCAGGGCCAGATACCGCAGCACCCGCACAAAGGTGGCCGACACATAGTCCGTGCCCCGGTCCTCCGGGGACTCCATGAGCATTCCCAGATCCACGGGCAGCAGATACCCCAGGGGCAGGCCGTCCACCAGCACGCCCACGCGGCCCGCCAGTAGCGCCCGGCAGAACTGGTCTGCCCGCTCGGTGAACTGGGTCATGGGGAAGGCCGTCTTGCGCGAGCCGGTGAGATACTCCTCCGCCGCGGCCGGCGAGATCAGACCGTCGATGTCGATTTCGTCCAGCCGGTTCACCACCCGCTGTACCAGCTCCGGGTCGGTCAGATCCTCCAGGTAGACCACCGAGACATTGGTCAGGCTGCGCCGGCCCACCTGGCTCTCCTTGAGCCGCAGCTTGGGCGAGCGCAGGTGGCGGCGGATCAGGCTGGTGTTGACGCGGATGGTCTCGGTAAAGGCGTCCTTGGCGCCCTTGACCGTGTTCTCCACCGTCGGGGGGCTGGGGTCGCGCTTGTCGCCGGTTCGGGTCTCGCAGGCGATGACCCGGTCCGGAAAGCGCAGAATACTGAAGCCGTTGACCAGCTGTAAAATCAGGGTGTCCAGATCGGGCACCGGCTTGGTCACGGCATTGACAATGGGCTGCCCCATCAAAATGGGGCGAATGACAAAGTCGGAGATCATGGAGCTCATCACAAGGCCGTCGATAAAATAGCAATAGACCGTCTGGCCCTCGACCTCGATGGGCCGGGCCACAAAGTCCGCCGCCCCCTCAAAGGCCTTGCGGATGGCCGCGTCCGACATGGACTCCAAATTTTCCTCCATCTTCTGGAAATCAGACTGCACAGGCTTCACCTCGCGGATAGTTTTTCCAAGGAAGGTCGGAAATATACCTTGTGCAAATTCCATGTGCGATTTATAATAATGTATGTTGTACACCGCTCCGTCACGGCTGACGCCCCTCAAACTGAGGCAGAGAAAAGAGGCTCCCCTTGAGGGGAGCTGTCGCCGCAGGCGACTGAGAGGTGTTATATATAATGTATCTAAGGAGGCATCTCCATGGCCCATACCATCGCAGCCATCGCCACGGCATCCCAGCCGGCCGCCATTGGAATTCTCCGCCTGTCAGGCGACACAGCCATCGAGACCGCCCAGGCCGTCTTTACCCCCCAGTTTGGCCCCGTGCTCAGCCAGCAGCCCAGCCGCCGCCTGGTGCTGGGCACGCTCCGCGACCGCCACGGCCGCGTCATCGACCAGGCCATGGCCGTCTGCTGCCGGGCGCCCAACAGCTACACCGGCGAGGACACAGCGGAGCTGCACTGCCACGGCGCGCCGGCGGTACTGGCCGCGGGACTGGACGCGCTCTACGCCGCCGGCGCCCAGCCGGCCCAGCCGGGCGAGTTCACCCGCCGCGCCTTTTTAAACGGCCGGATGGATCTGACCCAGGCCGAGGCGGTGGCGGATCTTCTGGAGGCCGAGACCGCCGAGCAGGCCGCCAACGCGGCCGGACAGCTCTCCGGCGCCATCCGCGCCCGCATCGACCCCATCTATGACACCCTGACCGATATCCTGGCCCACTTCCACGCCGCGCTGGACTACCCCGACGAGGACATCGATCCCTTTTCGCTGGAGCAGTACGCCAGGACACTGGAAGATGCCTGGGAGGACCTCACCGCGCTGCTGCACACCTACGGGCGCGGCCAGGTGCTGCGCCGGGGCGCGGCCGCCGTGCTGCTGGGCCGGCCCAACGCCGGCAAGTCCAGCCTGCTCAACGCCCTGGCGGGCTTTGACCGGGTCATCGTCTCCGACATCCCCGGCACCACCCGCGACACCGTGGAGGAGCGGGTGAAGCTGGGGCCGGTGCTGCTGCGCCTCATCGACACCGCCGGCATCCGGCCCGGCGGCGACCGGCTCGAGCAGCTGGGCATCGACCGGGCCCATGAGGCCGCCATGCAGGCGGACCTGGCGCTGTTTGTCTGCGACGGCTCGCAGCCGCTCACAGGCGAGGACGAGGCCGCCATCTCCGCCGCGCAGCGGGCCAGGCAGGTCATCGCCATCCGCAACAAGGCGGATCTGCCGCAGGTCCCCTTCTCTCTGCCCTTCGACACCGTCCTCTCCCTCAGCGCCAGGACCGGCCAGGGCCTTGCGCAGCTCCAGGCAGAGGTCGTTCGCCGCTTCGGAGGCGATACGCCCTGCGACGGCTCCATCCTCACCAGTGCCCGGCAGCAGGCCGCCATCGACCAGGCGGCCGCCAGCATCGCCCACGCCCAGGCCGCCATGGAGCAGGCCATGACGCCGGACGCCGTGCTGGTGGATGTGGAGCAGGCGCTGCAGGCGCTTGCCGAGCTCACCGGCCGGACCATGCGCGAGGACCTGCTCAATCGAATCTTTGCACGCTTCTGCGTGGGAAAATGAGGAATTCTATGCAAACCGCCTATCTTGACAACTCTGCCACCACCCGGCCCTGTGCCGCAGCTGTAGCGGCCATCACAGACGCGCTGCAGGTCCACTGGCACAACCCATCCAGCCTCTACGAGCCCGGCATCGAGGCCAAACAGCGCCTGGAGCGGGCCCGCAAACAGGTGGCCGCCGCCCTGGGCGCCGAGCCGGACCGCGTCTTTTTCACCTCCGGCGGCACCGAGGCCGACAACTGGGCCATCTTCTCCAGCGCCCGGAAGATGAAGAAACGGGGCAG
>JAHZEE010000127.1:0-4600 GCA_019421975.1 Clostridiales bacterium
GCGGCGGCCCGGCCGGCAGAGCCGGCAGAACAAGCTGTGGTGACATACTAATAAAGGAAAATCCCGACAGGTGCTCCTGTCGGGATTTTTTGTCAGTTCAGGCAGGAGATCAGCGCCTCGGCACACCTCATGCCGTCCACGGCCGCGGAGGTGATACCGCCCGCATAGCCCGCGCCCTCCCCGCAGGGGTACAGGCCGCGCAGCGCAGACTGAAACTGCGGATCCCGCAGGATCCGAA
The DNA here is from genome assembly GCA_019421975.1 of Clostridiales bacterium. GTDB lineage: Bacteria > Bacillota > Clostridia > Oscillospirales > Oscillospiraceae > CAKTFW01. Next base: position 239 of record JAHZEE010000127.1, read on the forward strand.
CCGGCGCGGAGCTGCGGGTTTCGGGGGCGGTGAGCACCGCGTCTGGGGCGGCAAAGCCGGGGAGCTTTTGCTCCAGCAGGGGAAGCGCCTGCTCCAGCACATCGGTGATGCACGGGGGCAAAGTGTTGTGCAGGTCGCAGAGGGTCACACCGGGGCGGTAGGTGGGGCAGACAGATCCCAATGTATGGCTGGGCCGGTGGGAGAGAAAATCCGAGACCAGCTGGGCCGGCGCGTGGTAGTGCCCGCCGGCGGCCTGGAAGGCCCGCTGCTCCAGCTGCCGCTGCCAGTACATGCCGCCCAGCACAGAGCGGTCCGGAAATTGCTCCGGCGAAAGCGTGACCAGCAGCGCGGCGTTGGCGTTTTCCCCGTCGCGGGCGTGGTCGCTCATGCCGTTCGTGACAACGCCGCCGGGCTCGGAGGCCGCCGCCACCACATAGCCGCCGGGACACATGCAAAAGGTGTAGGCAGAGCTACCGTCCGGCAGGTGGCAGGAGAGCTTGTAGCTGGCCGCCGGCAGCAGCGGCGCAAAGCTGCCGTACTGTGTGCGGCTGATGACCTGCTGACGCTGTTCGATGCGCACGCCCATGGAAAAGGCCTTGGGGGCCATGGGGACGCCCCGCTCAAGCAGCATCTCATAGGTGTCACGGGCGCTGTGGCCGATGGCTAAGACGGCGTCCCGGCAGCCGATGGGGCCGGCCGTGGTCTCCACGGCGGACAGGCGGCCCTGCGCGGTTCTGAAACCGGTCACCTGGGTCTCAAAGCGGATCTCGCCGCCCAGCGCCTCAATGCGCCGGCGCAGGTTCTGCACCACGGTGACCAGAAGATCTGTGCCGATATGGGGCTTGGCGTCGTAGGTGATCTCAAGCGGCGCGCCGGCCCGGTGCAGCTGGGACAGTACCCACTGGATGCGCAGATCCTGAATGCCCGTATTGAGCTTTCCGTCGGAGAAAGTGCCGGCGCCCCCTTCCCCAAACTGGACATTGGAGCCGGCCTGAAGCGCCGCGCCCTGCCAGAAGGCCGCCACATCCCGCTGCCGCCGCTGCGCGTCCCGCCCGCGCTCACAGACGATGGGGCGCAGGCCCGCCTCAGCCAGCACCAGTGCGGCAAACATTCCGGCCGGTCTGCAGGGACGGACGAGGGCCTGGGAATGACATACGGCACGGTGCGGACCAGCTCAATCTGACGGCTGTGGACGCGCCGCAGCAGCGCAGTCTCGCGGGGAACAGATACATCCACTGTGTAGAGGATGCGGACTGCCCGCTTGTCGCGGGCGTCAATTGAGCGCCTGTGAATGCGCAGCTGGCGGATGTGCTCCGGCGCAATGCGCAGCGCCTTGGCAGCCAGCGGCAGAAGCGCCGCCTCCTCCTGGCCCGGGACGAGCTTGAGACTGTGAATCCGGATCATACCGGCGCCTCCTGTCTGCCGAGCAGGCCCGCCACATGGCCGGACGACCAGGCCCACTGGAGGTTGAAGCCGCCGCAGGTGCCGTCCACATTCAACACCTCTCCGGCGGCTCTCCAGCGTCGCAGGGTCAAACTCCCCGGCACGGATGCCGCCGAGGGTGATCTGCGCCTGGTCAAAATTCAAAGTTCCGTCCAGCGGGAGAATCCAGCGCTTCACAGCGGATGCCGCCGCGTGCAGCTGCGCCGGCGTGAGCTGGGACAGGGGCTGATCCGGCCGGATTCCGGCCTGCTGCACCAGCACGCGGCCCAGCCGGTTCTGCACCATCCCGGTCAGAAGGTTCTCCGCTGTCAGATGCGGGCAGCGTGCGGCGCGCTGCTGCAGCATGTCCCGCAATGCCCCGTGGGACAGCTGCGGCAGCAGATCCAGCTGAAGCCTGGGCGCGCACAGTCTGGCGGCAGCGCGGGAGAGGGTAAAGACCGCAGGACCGCTCACGCCGTAGTCCGTAAATTGAATTTCCCCCTCCAGCTGCTCGACAACCTGCGCCTGCTCCAGCAGCGTGAGTCCGGCCTCGGCACGGACCCCCTTGAGGCTGCGCAGGGCGGCAGAGGCGCACTTGAGCTGCACCAGGCCGGGGCGCGGCTTCACAATCTGATGGCCCAGCGCCCGGGCAAACCGGTAGCCGTCGTCGGTGCCGCCCAGCTTTCCGCCGGCCGGCCCTCCGCAGGCGAGAATCAGCCGTTCCGCCACAAAGGTCTGCCCGGCGGCCTCCACCTGGAACAGCTGCGCCCGGTTCCGGCGCACCTCGGTGACCTCACAGCCCGTATACAGATGCAGGTTGGGGCGGTCCAGCGCAAAACGCAGCACATCCACGACGCTGTTTGCCTGGTCGGAAAAGGGGTAGAGCCTGCCGCTGGGCTCTGAAACCGTCACGAGCCCCAGTGAACGAAAAAAATCCAGCGTCTGGCCGACGCCGAACCCATGGAAAATCTGAAGCACGCCGGGCGCGTCCGTCTGATAGTCCCCCTGCTCCAGATCCAAATGGCTGAGATTACAGCGGCCGTTGCCTGTGGCGGCCAGCTTGCGGCCGACGCGGGCCTGCCGCTCCAGGAGTGTGATCTCCAGGTCTGAAAATTGGGCGGCTGTGATTGCGGCCATCATGCCGCTGGCGCCGCCGCCGATGATGATTACACGCATATTCCCCGCCTCCTTTTCTCCATTGTAACAGATTGCTGGCCAAATGAAAAGAAGGAAACCGGCGCTCAAACGCCGGTTTCCAGCATGGCATCCACACTCTTCTGAAATACAATGGCCAGCGCCTTCAGCTCAATGTCTGTGACAAACCGCTGCCCGGACTCGATCCGCTGCACGGCATTTTTATCGATATCCAGCCCATTGATCTGCAGCAGGTCGGCCAACACCCGCTGGGAAATGCCGAGATTTTTTCGATAGACAGCAACATTTTTGCCGCAGAGATTGTTCCTGCCATCTGTCGTTTTGTTGATAAACATGCTGCTCCACCACACGATTGACATTTTGTGCTTGTCATTATCCCTAGTGTACTGTATAATGGTACAAAATATGACATTCACTGAATGTCAAAATGTGGCGCAACAGAGGCAGTGGGATGGAGGAGAAAGTGGAAAAAAGAACAGATCGCCGGCGCCGGTGGATATGGCTGGCGGCCGTACTGCTGGTGATTCTGGCAGCGGCCGGCCTGTACTGGTGCCTGTCAGAGCTGCATGGGGCGTCAGCTGTGGCGGCGCCCTGGAGTGAGTCCCCATTTGTGCGCCGTTATTTCAGCTGGCGCTGTTTTGGAAATTGGAAGGCCTGGGCAAGCCTGGGAAGCGTCGGGCCGTGAGGTGGAAAGCCCTGTCAAAAAATCAAGAAACCTTTTGAAATCATAAGTAATTTATGTTATAATCTCCTTATTTAACAAGTAAGAGAAGGAGGTTGACGGAATGGCATCGAATCCAGCTTATTCCAACATCACGCCAGAAATTGAGAAATTGGCGGATCTTGCGCGGAAAAACAGTACCATCGACCCGGACGATTTTGGCCGGTACCATGTGAAACGCGGTCTGCGCGACTTAAACGGCAAAGGTGTTCTGGCCGGACTGACCGAAATTTCGGATGTCCATGCCTCGGAGACACTGCCCGATGGCACCACGGTCCCCTGCGAAGGGGAGCTCTATTACCGCGGCTACAATATCAAAAACCTGGTCAAAGGGTTTGTGAAGGACCAACGACTGGGCTTTGAAGAGACGGCGTATCTTCTGATGTTTGGTCAGCTGCCGGATCGCAGGCAGCTCCAGGATTTTAACGATCAGCTCTGCATGTACCGCAGCTTGCCGTCCAACTTTGTGCGGGATGTCATTTTGAAGGCCCCCAGCCACGATATGATGAACGCGCTGGCGCGCAGCATCCTGACCCTGGCCAGCTATGATGACCGGCCGGACGATATCTCGCTGCCCAATGTGGTGCGGCAGTGCATCCAGCTGACGGCGGTGTTTCCCATGCTGGCAGTCTATGGCTATCAGGCCTACAGCTATTCGGTGGTGGGCAAGAGCCTGTTTATCCATGCGCCGGACCCCAACTTGTCCACGGCGGAGAACATTTTGCACCTGCTGCGGGCGGACTCCGCCTACACACCGCTGGAGGCGCGGCTGCTGGATCTGTGCCTGGTTTTGCACGCGGAGCACGGCGGCGGCAACAACTCCACCTTTACCACCCATGTGGTGACAAGCTCCGGCACCGATACATACTCCTGCATGGCGGCGGCTCTGGCCAGCCTGAAGGGCCCGCGCCACGGCGGCGCCAACCTGAAGGTCGTGCGCATGTTTGAGGACTTGAAGGACCATGTGCCCGATTGGGAGGACGAGGAGGTGCTGACCGCCTACCTGGACGGCCTGCTCAACAAGCAGGGCTTTGACCACAGCGGTCTCATCTATGGTATGGGAC
>JAHZEE010000127.1:4610-5121 GCA_019421975.1 Clostridiales bacterium
GATCCCCGCGCCTGCGTCCTGAAGAGCTTCGTCCGGGATCTGTCAGCGGAGAAGGGGCTGGAGAAGGAATTCCAGCTGTACGACCGGGTGGAGCGGATTGCGGCCACCCTGATCGGCAGAGAGCGCAAGATCTACAAAGGCGTTTCGGCCAATGTGGACTTCTACAGCGGCTTTGTTTATCGGATGCTGGGGCTGCCCATGGAGCTGTTCACCCCCATCTTTGCCATCGCGCGCATCGCCGGATGGAGCGCCCACCGGATCGAAGCGCCGAGCAATATGGGGAAGATCACTCTGAATTTGCGCAGAAAAGCCGTGCGTGTCCGGTCGGACGCGCACGGCTTTTTTTGTACAGAGACGCCCCCCTTGGGGGAGCTGTCAGCAGAGCTGACTGAGAGGCGGACAGGTGTATGCCGCTTCGCCTCTGCGGGTTAAAAGTGACTGTGCAGCACACCTCTCCGGCATGGCTGTGCCATGCCACTCCCCTCAAGGGGAGGCATCCGGCCGTTACGGA
>JAHZEE010000128.1 GCA_019421975.1 Clostridiales bacterium
TACTTCGTCATCTGGACCACCACCATCTGGACGCTGCCCGGCAACCTGGCCATCTCCCTCAACGCAAGCTTCGACTACGACCTCATCCGCGTTCCGGGCGGCGAGGTCTACATCATGGCCAAGGATCTGAAGGAGAAGGTGCTGGGCCAGGCGGGCATTGAGCAGTATGAGGTGCTGGCCACTTTGCCCGGCTCCGAGTTCGAGCTCATGACCGCCCAGCATCCGTTTTTGGACCGCGAGAGCGTCATTATCACGGGCGAGCATGTCACGCTGGACGCCGGTACCGGCTGCGTCCACACGGCGCCCGGCTTCGGCGCCGACGACTATCTGGTCTGCAAGCAGTGGGACGAGACGGGCAAGACCCACATCGGCATTGTGGTGCCGGTGGACGACCGCGGCTTCCAGACTGCGGAGGCAGGCCCCTATGCCGGGCTTCGGTATGACGAATCCAGCGAGGTCATTCTGAAGGATCTGGAGCAGTCCGGCGCGCTGCTGGCCCGCGAGGAGCTGGTACACTCCTACGCCCACTGCTGGCGCTGCAAAAAGCCCATCATCTACCGCGCCACCAAGCAGTGGTTTGCCTCCGTGGACGCCATCAAGGACGCCGCCATCGCCGCCTGCGAGGACATCCAGTGGAAGCCGGACTGGGGCAAGGAGCGCATGATCTCCATGATCCGCGACCGCAACGACTGGTGTATCAGCCGCCAGCGCACCTGGGGCGTGCCCATCCCCATCTTCTTCTGCAAGGACTGCCACAAGCCGCTGGTCAACGACGAGACCATCGCCGCCGTGGCAGAGCTGTTCCGCAAGGAGGGCTCCAACGGCTGGTGGGCCCATGAGGCCAGCGAGATCCTGCCCGCAGGCACCAAGTGTGCGTGCGGCTGCACCGAGTTCACCAAGGAGCAGGACATCATGGATGTCTGGTTTGACTCCGGCTCCACCCACGCCGCCGTGCTCGACGAGCGCGAGGAGCTCCACTCCCCGGCCGACCTCTATCTGGAGGGCGGAGACCAGTACCGCGGCTGGTTCCAGTCGTCCATGCTGACCTCCATCGCCACCAAGGGCGTGGCCCCCTATAAGCGGATCATCACCCACGGCTGGACTGTGGACGGCCAGGGCAAGGCCATGCACAAGTCTCTGGGCAACGCCATCGCACCGGACGAGATCATCAAGCAGTACGGCGCGGACATCCTCCGCCTGTGGGTCTCCTCCGCCGACTACACCCAGGACATGCGCATCTCCAAGGACATCATGAAGCAGCTGTCCGACGCCTACCTCAAGATCCGCAACACCGCCCGCTACATGCTGGGCAACCTGAACGGCTTCGATCCGGACCATCTGGTGGCCGACGCAGAGCTTCTGGAGCTGGACCGCTGGGCGCTGGCGCAGTTCAATGCGCTGGTGGAAAACGCCCGCGCCAGCTATGAGGCCTATGAGTTCCACAATGTCTACCGCGCCATCTACAACTTCTGCGTGGTGGAGATGTCCAACTTCTATCTGGATATCATCAAGGACCGGCTGTACTGCGACGGCGCCAACTCTCTGGAGCGCCGTTCGGCCCAGACCGCCATGTACCACATCCTCAGCGGCATGGTCCGCCTGATCTCCCCGATTCTGGCCTTCACCTCCGAAGAGATCTGGGCCGCCATGCCCCACAGCAAGCAGGACGACGCGGAAAGCGTCCTGTTCAACCAGATGCCGCAGGTACATCCGGCCTGGAATCTCACCGAGGCGGAAAATACCGAGTGGGCGCAGGTGCAGGCGCTGCGCGCCGATGTGAACAAGGCGCTGGAAAACGCCCGCGCGGAGAAGCTGGTGGGCAAGAGTCTGGACGCCGCCGTCAAGCTGACCTTCACCCCCGACGGCATGAAGACCTACCGCACCATTGAAAAGCACGATCTCAAGACCAACTTCATCGTCTCGGAGCTGGAGATTGCAGAGGGCGAGGCGGAGGGCCTCAGAGGCGAAAACTTCGAGGGCGTCACCATCACGGTCGCCCCGTCCGACGCGCCCAAGTGCAGCCGCTGCTGGAACCGCAACCCGAAGGTAGACCCGGAGACCGAGCTCTGCCCGCGCTGCGCCGCCGTGCTGGCCGCCATGTAAAAACGCAGAGCGGGACCCGAATCACTCCTTCGGGTCCCGCTTTTTCTATCATCAGGAGGCATTTCATGTTCTATCTACTCTGTATCGCCATTGCCGCCGGCATCATCGCGCTGGATCAGCTGGTCAAGGCCCTCGTCTGCGCCCACATTGCCGTGGGGGAAACCGTGTCCTTCCTGCCCGGCGTCATGCACCTGACCCAGCTGCACAACGAGGGCGCGGCCTTCAGCATTCTGGTGGGCCAGCGCTGGCCCCTGATTCTGCTGACATTCGTGTTTCTGGCCGTGGTGGTGGTTCTCATCGCAAAAAAGCTTCTGCGCCGCCGCAGCGAGATTCTCTCCATTGCCCTCGTCACCGGCGGAGCCATCGGCAATCTCATCGACCGGATTGCCCACGGCTATGTGGTGGACATGTTCGCCCTGGACCTGTTCCAGTTCCCGGTGTTCAATGTGGCGGACATCTTCGTGGTCTGCGGCGGCATCGCGTTCTGCATCGCCTTTCTGCTGCCCAACAGGTCGGAGGCGCGCCATGACGATTGAAGCCGAGCTTGCCGGCGAGCGCGTCGATGTGCTCCTGGCCCGCCTGCTCCCCGATTTGACCCGCAGCGGCGCGCAGAAGCTGCTGGAGGACGGGCGCGTCACAAAGGGCGGGCAGGCGGTCCGCAAAAATTACAAAACCGCACCGGCGGACACCTTCGAGGTGGACCTGCCGCCAGTACAGGAGATCGATTTGCAGCCGGAGGACATCCCGCTGGATGTAGCCTACGAGGACGACGACCTGATCGTGGTCAATAAGCCCAAGGGGCTGGTGGTCCACCCCGCCCCCGGCCACTGGAGCGGCACACTGGTCAATGCCCTGCTCTACCACTGCCAGGGGAGCCTCTCCGGCATCAACGGGGAGCTGCGCCCCGGCATCGTCCACCGCATCGACAAGGACACCTCCGGCCTTCTCATCGCGGCCAAAAACGACTTTGCCCATCAGGCGCTGGCCGCGCAGCTGCAGGACCACACCCTGTGCCGCACCTACGAGGCCATTGCCTGCGGTAATTTCCGCGACGACTGCGGCACTGTGGACGCGCCCATCGGCCGCCATCCCACCGACCGCAAGCGGATGGCCGTCACCGACAAAAACAGCCGGCCCGCCGTCACCCACTACGCGGTGCTGGCCCGCTTCCCCGGCTACACCCATCTGCAACTACAGTTGGAGACCGGCCGCACCCACCAAATCCGCGTCCACCTGGCCCACCTGGGCCACCCCATCCTGGGCGACGCAGTCTACGGCCATAAAAAGCCGGAGCTGGGACAGGACACCCAGTGCCTCCACGCCCGCGCGCTCTCCTTCCGGCACCCTCGTACCGGGCAGGAGGTCACTGTGCGCTGTGATCTTCCGGCCTACTTTGAAGCCGTCCTGCAAAAGCTCCAGCGGCTGTGACGCCCTGGTAAATCACCAGCTCCAAGAGTGCGGACAGAACCAGATGATCCGTGATGAGCGCTCCTTGCGCCCCGCGCAGCGCATAGAGCAAATACACCTGGTTGTGCCGCTCCGGCTGTAAAAAGAGCGTGTAACGCACCCCATCCACCCGCAGCTCCAGCTCACAGATGGGACAGAGCGGCCTCTGCCGCCCCTCGCGCAGCAACATGGTCTGGAACGCGCCATACTGCGCCTGCTTTAACTTCCTTCCTACCATGCCGCTTCCCCCTAAATGTCCGTCTCAAAGTTGTCCGTCAGCTTGCACTGCAGCGTGGCCCCGGCCTTCATGCCCAGGCTGAAGTAGATGTCCTGCAGCTCCCAGGCGCAGTCGTCGAACTGCGCGATGATCTGCTCCGCCGCCCGGTCCCCATACCGCCCGGTCAGCCACTGCTCCAGCCGATGAAACGCCGCCTTCTCCCGCGCCTGGTAGCTGTCACGGCAGACCGTCACCCGTTCGCTGCCCGTCAGCAGGAAGCTCCCGATCGCTTGCAGGTTCAGCCGCTGTTTTACCGCCGAAAAATAACTCTCTTGTTTGTCCATGTCTGGTACTCCCTTCATACTTTTTTATTGTGGAATTATCATAAATCCGAGAGTATTCTACATGCTAAATGAGGTTTTCTCAATGATTTTAAGCGGGCTAAAATGGAAGATATTGGTTATTTTTGTTTATACCCAACAAAATAATGGGATTACTCATTTTTCAGTGTGAAGATACACTTATGAGTGGATTATTTAAAATGTAAATTTTTTGTGAACAGCTTATTTTACCTCCAAAAAATACATAGGAGAGACTGCTTCTACACCTCTCCGTCACGGCTCCGCCGTGCCACCTCCCCTCAAGGGGAGGCTTGGGGTATCACAGAGAAGGAGTGTTGCGTTATGAGTATGGCAAAAAAGATTAAATCTATTATATTTGAACGGGACATGACCATTAAAGAACTAAGCGAGAAAATGGGATACAATAGCGCCTATCTTTATAACAAATTGAATCGTGATAAGTTGACTGAGGAGGAGTGCAGGGAAATCGCCAATGCGTTAGACTGCGATTACGATGGTATTTTCACTTTTCGGGATACTGGCAAGCAGGTATAAAAGGCTCCCCTTGAGGGGAGCTGTCAGCGCAGCTGACTGAGAGGTGTTACCGCACGCCTTTTGTGCATAGCAGGATCGATCCTGCGCTCACACCTCTCCGTCACGGCTCCGCCGCGCCACCTCCCCTCAAGGGGAGGCTTCTTAGAGTGCATAGCAAAACAAAAGACCCCCTTGATAGGGGGCATGAAAAAGGGCAGACTGTAAACCGTCTGCCCTTTTGGTTTTTATTCTGTTTTTTCTTCTGGCTGCGCTTCATTCTTTCTGCGGACCTTGCGGCCCAGAGAGATGGCGACGCCCTTTGCAATCACGCCGCCGACCGCACAGCAGACCACCGCTTCAATGAGGCCCTGGATGCCGACCAGCGCCACCACAAAGGCCAGCGGGTTGCTCACGC
>JAHZEE010000129.1 GCA_019421975.1 Clostridiales bacterium
CGGTGCCGATGATGAACAGGCCGCCGGCCGCGCGGACCTTCTCCGCCTCCCGGTCGGTCTCCTGCTTATAGCGCTCGTAGGCCTCGCTGTAGGCCGCGCGGGCGGCGAGAATCTCCGCGTCGTCGGTCTCGGCAAAGGAGTTGGACTCCACAATGAGCCGCTCCTCCAGCCCCTGCTTGCGCAGATCGTCCTTGGCCATATACTCCGGGTTGCCGCCCAGCATGATGTCGGTGCCGCGGCCGGCCATGTTGGTGGCGATGGTGACCATGCCGGACCGGCCGGCCTGGGCCACGATCTCGGCCTCCCGCTCGTGCTGCTTGGCGTTGAGTACCGTGTGGGCGATGCCCTCTTTTTTGAGCATCCGGGAGAGCAGCTCCGACTTCTCGATGGAGATGGTGCCCACCAGCACCGGCTGGCCCTTCTCGTGGCACTGCCGGACCTGTTCGATGACCGCGCGGTACTTGCCGTTTTGGGTCTTGTAGACCACATCCGGGTCGTCGAGCCGGGCCACGGGCCGGTTGGTGGGGATCTCCACCACATCGAGCGAGTAGATGGTGGAAAATTCCTCCTGCTCGGTCAGCGCCGTGCCGGTCATGCCGGAGAGCTTCGGATACAGACGGAAGAAATTCTGGAAGGTGATGGTGGCGAGGGTCTTGGACTCGTTTTCCACCTTCACATTTTCCTTGGCCTCAATGGCCTGGTGCAGACCGTCGGAGTAGCGCCGGCCGTACATCAGCCGGCCGGTGAACTCGTCGACGATGATGACCTGGCCGTCCTTGACCACATAGTCGATGTCCCGCTGCATGACGCCGCGGGCCTTGAGCGCCTGGTTCACATGGTGCGACAGCGTGGAGTTCTCCGGGTCCGACAGGTTGGCGACGCCAAAAAACTGCTCGGCCTTGGCGATGCCGGCGGCCGTCAGCGTGGCGGTCTTGGCCTTCTCGTCCACAATGTAGTCGCAGTCCAGATCGTCCTGCACCTGCTTTTCATCCACCGAGGCAAAGACCTGCTTCTTCATGCGGCTGACCAGCGCGTCCGCCATCTCGTAGAGCTTGGTGGACGCCTCGCCGCGGCCGGAGATGATGAGCGGTGTCCTGGCCTCGTCGATCAGGATGGAGTCCACCTCGTCGACGATGGCGAAGTTGTGCCCGCGCTGGACCATCTCCGTCTTGTAGATGGCCATGTTGTCCCGCAGGTAGTCGAAGCCCAGCTCGTTGTTGGTGCAGTAGGTGATGTCCGCGGCATAGGCAGCCCGGCGCTCGTCGGGCTTTTTGCCGTGGACGATGAGGCCCACCTCCAGCCCCAGAAAGCGGTAGACCTTGCCCATCCACTCCGAGTCGCGCTTGGCCAGATAGTCGTTGACTGTGACGATGTGCACGCCCTTGCCGGTGAGCGCGTTGAGGTACGCCGGCAAAATGGCCACCAGCGTCTTGCCCTCGCCGGTTTTCATCTCCGCGATGCGGCCCTGGTGCAGCACGATGCCGCCGATGAGCTGCACCGGATACGGCCGCATGCCAAGCACCCGGTCGGCCGCCTCGCGCACGGTCGCAAACGCCTCCGGCAGCAGCGCGTCCAGCGTCTCGCCGGCCTCAAGCCGCTGGCGGAATTCGGCCGTCTTGGCCTTGAGCGCCTCGTCGTCCAGCTGGCGGTAGGGCGCCTCCAGCGCGACGATCTGATCGACAATCGGCTGGATCTTCTTGAGCTCCCGGTCGGAGTGGGAGCCAAACAGTTTGTTGAGAAATCCCATGAAAAGGGTCCCCTTCCATTTGTATATTACAGCAGGTAGGCCTGCCGGTTCTGGCAAATTTATTCAGCTTATTATACCACAGCTTTTCCTATAAAAAAAGAAGAATTCGTGAACATTGTGCCGCACCACCTCTCCGGCACGGCTGACGCCGCGCCACCTCCCCTCCAGGGGAGGCTAAAAGGCTCCCCCTGGAGGGGGAGCTGTCGGCGAAGCCGACTGAGAGGGGGAATATTTATTTTCTTTGTGGGTTTCCCCCAAAAATGCTGTATGATACAGTAGAGAGGAAAGGGGGGTATGGCAGATGGATGAGGAACTCATAGAGCAGCTTCTGAACCGGCAGGAGTCCGGCCTAGACGAACTGCAGGCCCGCTACGGCGGCATGCTCCACTACATCGCGGACGGCATTTTGCGCGACGCGCGCGACACCGAGGAGTGCGTCAGCGACATCTGCCTGCGCGTCTGGGACCGCATCGGCCAGTACGACCCCCAAAAGGGCAGCTTCTCCGCCTGGCTCACCGCCCTGGCCCGCAACGCCGCCCTCAACTTCCGCCGCGCCCGCGCGCCCGCTGGGGAGGACCTCACCGGCCAGGAGCCGTCCGGCGAGACGCCGGAGGAGGCGCTGCTGCGCCAGGAACAGGCCGACCGGCTCGCCCTCGCCCTGCGCCGCCTGTCTGAGCCGGATCAGACCCTCTTTTACCGAAAGTACTACTACTGCCAGTCCACCGCCCAGATGGCCGCCGAGCTCGGCCTCACCGAGCGGGCCGTGGAGGGCAAGCTCTACCGGCTGCGCAAGCAGCTGCGCCGTGCGTTGGGAGGTGCGCGTCCATGACCGACCACGAATTTGACCGGATGCTCTCCGAGCAGCTCGACCGGCAGCCGGTGCCGGAAAACGCCGTGCACCGCGTGACCCCCTGGGCGGCCTCCATCGGCTATCTGACCTGGGGCCTCATCCTCACCACGCTCCACCTCGACTTTTTGTACCTGCAATATCTGCTGCCCACCGTCGGCTTCGCCCTGCTGGTGCTGGGATTGCGGAGCCTGCGCCGGGAAAACCGGATGTTCTTCGCCGGGTGGGTGTTCTCCCTGGCCCAGGCCGCCTGGCACCTTGTGACGCTGCTGCTGGATGTCACGGCCCTGCCGCTTCCCATGGACGCCACTGCGCTCGGCCTCATCGTCACCGGCGCAGACCTCATCCAGCTCCTGCTGGTGCGCCAGGGCATCAAACAGGTCTTTGCCAGGGCCGGCCAGACAATGCCGTCCGACCCGATGCTGCGGGTGGTGATCTGGCAGCTCATCGCCGTGGGGCTGGCCCTCTCGCCGCTGGCCCACAGCTGGCTGGCCTTCATTCCCATGCTCATCTTCTATATCGTCTCCGTCCGCGCCCTGTACAGTCTGGGCACGCTGCTCGACACCTGCGGCTACGGCATCCGGGCCGCCCGCGTCCGCCTCTCGCCCCGGACCCTGGGACTGAGCTACTTCGGTTTGGCCCTGGCCATTGTGATCGCCGGCAGCCTGGCGGCCAACCACCCCATCTACGACTTCTCCGCCCAGTCCGCCGGCGGTCTGCCGGAGGTCCGCGCCCAGCTGACCGAGCTGGGCCTGCCGGCGGATCTCGCGCAGGATTTGCCCGACGAGACAGTCCAGACCCTGCAGGACACCGTCTGCATCCAGTCCGACACCGAGACGCTGCTGATCGACCCGCGCCGCCAGAGCGTGGTGGAGTACGGCGCGGACGGGTCGCGGTTCTACACCGACCAGGAGACCTCCAGCGGCAAGGCGCTGGACGCCACCACCAGCTACCTCGTCCAGCCCGACGGCAGCGTCTACCTGCTCTACTACGCCCGCTGGACCGAGGGCCGCCCCTGGTGGGAGGACGGCGTGCTGCTCTACGCCATGCAGGACGACGAGAGCGCCGCGCTCGTCTCCGGCGGCGCGCTCTATGACAAAGACGGCGTCCGCTACGCCGGTCCCCTGCGCCGGATGCGGCAGGAGGCCGTCACCAGCTACGGCTTCTTCGGCCCCTCTACCAACGAGGCCATCTCCGCCGCCGCGTGCTTCCCCCTGTCGGCCGAGTCCCCCCGGCTGTACCTGCTCTGCCGCTTCCCGCCGCAGTCTGAGCCATTTTACATTCTCTGGACCACGGCCAACTACCGCCACACCACGGCCCCCTTCCGCCTGCCCTTCGGCCACGCCGAGGACCCGGCCACTGTTCGCCGCATCGAGTCCGTGCAGCAGTACACCACCTGCGACCCGGTCTCATTGCTGCCCTAGCGGCCTCTAAAACAGTCAAAGCCCCGGACGCAGACCTGCGTCCGGGGCTTCTCTTATCCAAAATCATGGCGGCCCTCCGCCGCGCTGCCCAGCTTTTCATAGACCTGCACGATTTCCTCGATCCGCGCAAAGCAGTCCGCGTCGTCCAGGTGGTCGTCCGCCAGTATCCCGCGAATTTCCGCCAGCGCCTGGTAGCACCGCTCCTGTAAAATCTCCCGCGCGTTGCCTAGAGCCTCCGGCGCCGCCTGCTGCAGATAGCGCAAACACGCCTCCCCCAGCGCCCGCGCCAGCAGCTCCTCATACAATTGTGTCTCCTGCTCCACGCTTTTCCCTCCCTGTATGGCCAAATAATGGCCATATTTTTTTTTGAAATCTGGGACTTAAAATACAGTGTGTTCATCATAGCATGAAAAGTCTGTCGAGATACTGGTTGCTCAACAATTTGTTCAGTTGCTCAATGTCGAAAACAGCAAAAAAACACAATGTTTTTATAATGGAATTATAGATTTAATTCCATGTTTTGGGAGGGGAAACGGCCGTGGGCAGGGAAGTGCGCTTTGAAAATCATGACCGCTTCATTGAGCTTGGCATCACAATCGCAGCCGTTCGGAAGATGCAGGGGATGTCCCAGGAGGAGCTGGCCGAACGGGCAAAAATCAGCCGCTCGCATCTGAGTTCAATCGAAGCGCCCAATATTGCGCGCTCTTTTTCCCTGGAGGTGCTCTATGATATCGCCGATGCCTTGGGTGTGCCGGCGGATGAGCTTCTCAATGGAGCGTTTCTGTCGAGAAAGAAATAGCCGGGCTTTTCCACCTCTCCGCCGCCTTCGGCGGCACCTCCCCTCAAGGGGAGGCTTTTTTTGGTGCTGTGCAGTTCGCAAAGCCTCCCCTTGAGGGGAGGTGGCACGGCGCAGCCGTGACGGAGAGGTGGCCTCTCTGCACCGTCCCACAACAGACACCTCTCAGTCAGCTTCGCTGACAGCTCCCCTCAAGGGGAGCCTTTAGGAGGTGCAGAGCAGTTCGCAAAGCCTC
>JAHZEE010000013.1:0-8275 GCA_019421975.1 Clostridiales bacterium
TCGGCGATGCCGCACGATGAACAGTACAATCTGGACGAGGAGTCGGACGCGCTGGTGGTGGACAACTACATGGGGCTGAAAAACGCCATTTTCAGCTTCGTGGAGGAGGGACAGGAATACGGCGTCATCCGGATTTACCAGTATGAGGATGCGCAGACGCTGAGCGGCGAGAGCATTGAGACGGGCCTGTCAGAGGCGGTGTACGAGATCTGCACCACGGATCCGCTGGGGGTGTACGCAGTGGACTACATGACCCACGACTGTACCCTGATTGCCTCCTATTATGAGATCCATTTGTATATTACTTACAGCAAGACGCCGGAGGAAATTGCGGCCATTATCAGAGTCGGCGGCATGAGCGGCATCCGAAGCCCGATGACGGCCGCGATTGTGGAGGGCAAGCCGGGGATTGCGCTGCGCGTATCGAACTATACGCCCACGAATTACAATTCACTGGCCCAGCGGTGCTATCAGACCTCCCCCTCCAAAATTGTCTGCCTGCCGGAGATTCAGGCGCAGATCTATCCGGTCACCGGGGTGCAGCGCATCGTGGAGCTGTCGTTCCGTTACCCGTACTCCGCCGAGGAGATGGACGAGAGACGCGCGAAGCTCAATGAGACGCTGGAGGCCATCTGCCAGCAGCAGACGCTGCCGTTCTACGCCAATTCCGCCCGAAGGCTGTGCGTGCAGCTGGCGGCCTATACAGCCGGCAAGACAAAGACGGAGGACGCGCTGGTGTATGACCTCTTGTGCGGCTCGTCCTACAGTGACGAGAGCATTGCGCTGGCGGTCACGGAGCTGTGCAGCCGCATGGGGGTGGGCTGCTATACGGTCCAGGGCGAGAAGGACGGGGCGGCCTATGACTGGAACATGGTGCTCATTGGAAAGGTCTGGTACCATCTGGACACCGCTGCGTCGGTGCAGTCAGGGACCTTTAAGCTCTGCCTGGACAACGACATGGAGCAGTACAGCTGGAATGAGGCGCAGTATCCGAGCTGTAACGGGCAGCCCATCCAGGAAATCGGAGCGGAGCGGTCTGCGGCGGACAGGACGGCCGCCTCATAAAATCGAAATTTGGGCTTGACAATTTCCTTTCTTTTGGTATAATTAGTCTTGCTCGTTGCGGGTGTAGCTCATCTGGTAGAGCGCCACCTTGCCAAGGTGGAGGTAGCGAGTTCGAGCCTCGTCACCCGCTCCAAATAAAAAACGGCCTGCAGCTGCAGGCCGTTTTTTATTTAAACTGGCTTGTGCGGAAGTTTGGAAGATCAGTTGACAAAACAGGTTTTCTATGGTAATATATTTTGCGTGTCTCCGCAGTATCATTTGGAGAGATGTCCGAGTGGTTTAAGGAGCTGGTCTTGAAAACCAGTGACCCCGCGAGGGGCCGTGGGTTCGAATCCCACTCTCTCCGCCACTTTTATAAACACTGGATTCGACCTGGAGAAGTACCCAAGAGGCCGAAGGGGCTCCCCTGCTAAGGGAGTAGGCCGGGAAACCGGCGCGAGGGTTCAAATCCCTCCTTCTCCGCCAGTAAAGAACCTGCTTTTGACTTGAGCCAAAAGCAGGTTTTTTTTATTAAGATTCCATCATAAAACCCCCGCCGGCCTCGTTTGGGCCGGCGGGGGTTTGCTCTTATTACATGAAAAGCGCGCAACAAGGTAAAATATAAGAATCATTTTATTTGGAGGGACCTTATGAGGCGCTTGATCACACAGAAATTGATGCGGGAATTTGCCGCATATCTGCTGCAGGAGGAGTGCAGCGCCGGCACAATGCAGAAATACGGGCGGGATGTGGCCGCCTTTGCAAAATGGGCAGCCGGCCGCGAAATCACACGGGAGCTGGTCCGGGCCTGGAAGGAGTCTCTATTGGAACGGGGATATGCGGCCGTGACGATCAATTCCATGCTGGCCGCCGTCCACCGGCTGTTTGCCATGGCAGGCTGGGCGGAATGC
This sequence comes from Clostridiales bacterium, assembly GCA_019421975.1. GTDB lineage: Bacteria > Bacillota > Clostridia > Oscillospirales > Oscillospiraceae > CAKTFW01. The sequence continues at coordinate 1,956 of JAHZEE010000013.1, forward strand.
CGCGTGAAGTATTTGAAGGTGCAGCGGCGGCTGTTCCGGCAGAAGGGACGAGACCTGAACCGGGAGGAATTTGGACGGCTGGTGGCGGCCGCAAAGGAGCGGGGACAGGTGCGGCTGGCGCTGCTGCTCGAGGCGATGGCCGCCACTGGCGTGCGGGTATCCGAGGTGCGCTATCTGACCGTACAGGCGGCCAGAGACGGTAAGACAGAAATCATGCTGAAGGGAAAGATACGCACACTGCTGCTGCCGGACAAGCTGTGCCGCAAGCTGCTGAAATATGCTCAGAAAAACAAGATCGCCTCCGGCGAGATCTTTCTCACGGGAAACGGAAACGGCATGAGCCGCCGGCAGATCTGGGCTGAGATGAAGCGGCTTTGCGGCCATGCGGGGGTGGATCCGCAGAAGGTATTTCCTCACAACCTGCGCCATCTGTTTGCCACGGCCTACTACAGAGTGTATAAGGACATTGCAAGACTTGCAGATGTGCTGGGCCACAGCTCGATAGAGACCACCCGGATTTATCTGCTCAGCTCCGGCGCGGAACACGCCAGACAGCTCGACCGGCTGGGACTTGTGAGCTGACAACAAAATTAACATTTTGCGCTTTAAAACCAGCGGCATTTGGCTGATCTGGTTACATATTCAAGAAAATATTACCACAGTTTTTTTCTAAACGCAAGAAAATCTGGTTTTTGGGCGCAAAAAACCAAGCCGCGAAAAGATCGCTTTTTGCGGCTTTGCTTTTTTGCGCCCTTTTTACCCTGATTTGACACAGGAAGCTTCCCCTCTTTCTATCTATGGCACTTCCTTAGAACGGGCAACAGGCCCGCCAATTGACAAAATGTTAATTTTGTTGTCAGCCGCAGGAGAGGGGGGAGTTTTGTCTGAGATCGTGTCTCATTTGCGGCCGGGCAGGCTGATTTTCCCCATTTCGATGGAAAAAGTGTATTCAGCATGGGAGGGTAAAAGCAAATGAAAAAGCGATTATTGTCAGGACTGCTTGTGGCTGCAATGCTGCTGACCCTTTTACCGGCGACTGCGCTCGCCACAGACGGCGCACCGACCGGGCAAATGGTGGTCTATGCCGGCGAGACATTCACAGTCAGCCTGGACGGAAGCGGGACTTCAGACATTACCATCAGCGGTTATATGGATCCGGAGAGCTGGTATGTCACCGACGGCCTGGTTCTGATGTATGACGGTATTTATAACGCCGGCATGAACCAGACCGACGCGGATGCGGACACCTGGACGGATCTGACCGGAAACACGGCAGCGCTGGAGCTCAACGGCGTCAGCAACGGCCAAAACGCCTGGGACGGCAATGGCCTGTCGCTGAAAAACAAGACCGGCACGGTGCGCCTGCCGGAGATCAATCCGCAGGGCGAAGCAGGGGAGACCTATACCTTTGTGGACGGCATCACCGCCGAGATGGTCTGGACGCCTGATGCAGATTCGTTCCTGGGCAGCACCGGAGGCGACTATGTCTACACCTTCGGCAGAGATGCGGAAAACACAGCTGATTATGGCAGCGGCTCCATGTTTGGCATCCGAAAAGACGGCGTGCTGCTGTTTTACAATGCAAAGCATGGCGACCAGTCCACCAGCAATTTTGTCGCCAGTCCGTCTGCAAAGGTGGAGCGTGACTACTACGCGGCCTACTTTACAAGCGACAGCGACGGCCATGAGACGGCCGTCAGCACAAATGATGGAGCGGCATTTAAGACGGCGCGGAAAACGCTGACGAACGACACGCTGTTCAACATTGGCTCCATCTATTTCAGAAATGATCTGACCGGCAGCAGCGCCAGCCGCTGGCAGGCGGAGATCGCCCTCAATGCGTTCCGGCTCTATGACCGCGATCTGACCGAGGCGGAGACTGCCCAGAACGCGGCGGTGGATGCGGCGCGATATCAGGACGGGACCTATACGCTGCCCGGCACGGTCAAGGCCAGCGGCGAGCGCGAGGCGGTGGCCCTGTGTGAATTTGACTTTGCGGCGCACAGGACCCAGACGGTCCTTTCGGATGTGGACTTTGGCAGCGCGGGCGCAGAGCTTCAGCTGACCCTGAACCGGGCCGGGGCGTATACCCTCAGCTTTCAGACGCAGAGCGGAACCGTCACCAGGGATGTAAGCGTCATCTCTGAGGAGGCGGCCCAGGCGGCAGACGCGGCCGGGGCGCTCATTGAGGCCCTGCCTGCGCCTGACGCGGTTACAAGCGGGGATCTGGCCGCTGTCTCGGCGGCCCAGGCGGCCTATGAGGCGCTCTCTGAGCTGCAGAAGGCGCGTGTGGGCGACGAGATGGCGCAGAAGCTTGCAGACTGCGTGGAGACGCTGGAAAAAGCGCTGGAAGAAGAGGGCTATCAGGTCACGGTCACCTTTGATCTGAACGACGCCGACAGCGCAATCAAGGCGGAGCTGGAGCGGACGCCGGACGACGACAAAATCCCCTATCTGAGCAGCTCGTTCCAGCTGCCGGTGCCCACGCGGGCGCTCTACACCTTCCTCGGCTGGTATGATGGGGACCTTCAGGTGACAGACGGCGCGGGACTGGCGCAGATCGCCTGGGAAAAGCTGTATGACACAGCCCTCACAGCCCACTGGCAGCCCGCAGCTGCCGAAGAGCCGTATCAGATCACCTCTGGCGCGCAGATCTATGCGCTGGCACGGATTCTGGCCAAGGCGCCCAAGGACGATCAGGATTCCATCCTGACGGCGGAGCTGAAGGCGGACTACGCGCTGTTTGGCGTGACGGAGCAGTATGCAGACGGCTATGCTGCGCTGCAGACCGCGTCCTATGAGGTGGCCGCTGACGGAATCACGCTGAACGCCGCGGACGACCGGCAAAAGGCGTTTACGGGCATCCCGAATTTCTCCGGCACCTGGGACGGCATGGGGCGGACCATTGAGGTGGCCTTTGACCTGACCGGCCATACGGCGCAGGCGGCAGGCCAGTTTGGCTGCCTGTTTGCGAGCCTCAGCAACGCCACGGTTCGGAATCTCACCCTGCAGGGCAGCGTGACCGGGCAGATCTCGTGTGCAGCCGGCCTGCAGGACATGGGCGTACTGGCGGGCGCCACTGCGAATACGAACGCCATCTCCAATGTGATCTGTGATGTGGATGTCACGCTGCAGGCCACCGCCACCGGCACGGCCACCATCTACTTTGGCGCCCTGGTGGGACGCGCCAACGCCGCGGGCGATGGATTGAAGCTGGACGGCTGTGTGAACCGGGGGACATTAAAAGTCGACTATATTGGCTTTACCCAGAACGGCGGCAGCCGCCTGGGAGGCCTGGTGGGGCACGCCTATTCCGGCGTGGCCATGACCGGCTGCAGCAATGAGGGAGACCTCAGCTCCGCCGGAAGCGACACCAAGGCCAATGTGGGCGGCCTGGCCGGCACCGGCTCGGTCCTGTATACGGACTGCGTCCAGTCGGGCAATATCGTCGGAAACGGGTACCGGATCTATGCCTTCACCGGCATGGAGCGCGGCAGCAGCGGCAATGTAATTCAGCTGACCGTCACCGGAGAGGCGGGCCAGGAGGTCTCCTATCCGGCGGACGCCTCCCAGACGCAGACGCTGGGGACAGAGCCCATATCCTTCCGCATTCCGGTGGACTATGAAAACGGTGTGGTGGAGAACAACGGCTTCGCCTATGGCCAGTCCCTGCAGGTGAACGGCACGCGGCTGGACTGGTACAACCTGACCAGCACCGCGCTGACGGCCAGACTCAATACCGCGCAGGCAGCGCCGCTGCAGACGCCGTTCCAGAGCTGGGACGACGCGCTGGAGATCACCACAGCGCAGCAGCTTCTGGCGATGCAGAAGGCGATCAACGACGGGGACAGCGCCTCTATTGACGCGCTGTACGAGCTGGGCGGCCGCGCGGCGCCGGAAAACGATGAGGAGGCCCGGATGACCCTGCAGACGGCCTACTACAAGCTGGGGGCCGACATCACAGTGGACGATGTGGCCTTTACCGGCATCGGCAACGCGGCCTATCCCTTCGGCGGCCATCTGGACGGCCAGAACCACACGGTGGATCTGACCCTCAGCACGGCTGCGGCCTATACAGGCCTGTTCGGCTACCTCAACCTGGTCGGCGGCAGCGCCGCCAGCCTGAAGGACCTGAATCTCAACTGCACCATCGAGGTGGAGCTGACTGCCGGAGATTACTACATCGGCGCACTCGCAGGCAGAATGGCCGCATATGCGTGCGAGATGGACCATGTGACGGTTGAGGTGCAGGGCATTGAAGTGACCGGCGCGGCGGCCGGCAAGGTGGTCTATGTGGGCGGCCTGATCGGAAATGGCCAGCTGATGGAGCCGGGGGCAGAGCTGGAGGTGCGCGGCGCAATCGAGGTGAATGCCGCGGCAGATTCGCTCTATGTCGGCGGCGCGCTGGGCGGCGGCGGGATCACAGTGCCGGTCACGGTGCGATACTGCGACGGCGCTGCGCTGCGCGCGACCAACGCTGCCGGCCATGTGATCCTGGGCGGCCTCATCGGCTACTGCCCCGGCGACAGCGTGGATCTGCGCGGCAGCAAGCTGGTCAATGAGACCGGCCAGAGGCTCACATTTGCAGCGGAGAGCACCAGCACCGGCGCCAAGCAGAATGTCTATGCCGGCGGCTGGGTTGGAAATCTCACGGCGGCGACAGCCGCCAGCGACGATTGGCTGTATGTGGACGGCACCACACAGAGCCAAGGGGAATTTGGCGTGTCGGCCAAGAGCGCGGGCTCCCAGACCATGGCCGGCGGCGTGGTGGGCTTTGCTGCAACCGCCTACTCCCTCTCCATCCGGGACTATGAAAACGAGATGGCGGTGACGAGCAGCCGCTATGCCGGCGGCCTGGCCGGCATGGTTACCGGCTCCGACAAGCGCGTCGAGCTGACCAACTGCGCCAACCATGGGGACATTACAGGCGGCAGCGCCAATGTGGGCGGCCTCATTGGCTACCTCTCCTTTACAAGCGGCAGCACGGCAGACGGCAGCGTCCGGATCCTTGACACGGTCAACACCGGCACAGTCCGCAGCAGCGGCACCTATACCGGCGGCCTGATCGGCGGCATCCGGTGCGCCAGCGCGGTGCTGGACAACTGCGTCAACACGGGCAGCGTGTACAATGAGAGCGAAAGCAGCGCGTACCTGGGCGGCCTGGCGGGCTCTGTGCAGACGGCGCTGACGCTTCAGAGCAGCGCCAACGGCGGCGCGCTGCAGGGCGGTGGCAGGGCTAGCCTGGGCGGCCTGGTTGGCCAGATGAATGCGGCGGCCGACCTCAGCTGCGCTGGCTCATTGTACTTAAAAACAGACGAGATTTCCAATGCAGTGGGCGCTCCGGCAGGCACGGCGGATCCGGCGGGCGCGGCTGCGCTGGACACCGCGGCGCTGTGCGGGGACGAGCTGGTCTTTGGAACGCCCATCGAGGCGCTGACCGAGACGGCCCCTGCGGCGCTGCGCGCAGAGGGCGACGCAGTGCTCAGCGGCCGGACGGTGCAGTACACCAGGGCCGGTGCGCAGGTGGAGGCCACATTCTGCTGGGGGGATCTGCCGCTTTTGACCGTGACTGCGGCGGTCAGCCCGCTGGATGTCTCCGACGCGGCTGAGATTGCCGGCCTTCAGAGCGCCTATGTGTATACCGGCGCGGCCATCACGCCGGAGATCACCGTGGTTTATAACGACACAGCGCTGCTGGCGGGAACCGACTACACGGTGCACTACAGCGGCAACCAGGAGGTCGGCACCGCGCAGGTCGAGGTTTTGTTCCAGGGAAATTACACCGGCACGGCTGCGGCCACCTTTGAAATCGCTGCCGAGGCGCCCTTGGAGGTCGCGGCAGAGGGCTATACCGGCGTCTATGACGCCCAGGCGCACACCATCTCGGTGACGGCGCCCGAGGGGGCGGAGGTGTACTACGCGTTGGCCCAGGACGGCGTGTATGACCAGACGGCCCCTGCCGCCCGGACAGATGCGGGAACCAGCGTCGTGTGGTACCAGGCGACGCTGGACGGGGCCAGCATCACCGGCTCGGCCGTGATCTCGATTGCGCCCCGGCCGCTCACCATCACAGCGGACAGCCTGCGGGTGGAGCAGGGCGGCGAAGCGCCCGTATACACCTACACGGCAGACGGCCTGGCGGGGGACGATGCAGTTGGCTCCGTGCAGTTCTCGTGCGACGCGGATCTGACAGTTGCCGGTCTCTATCCGATCACGCCGTCCCAGGCGGTGTTCTCCAAGGGCAGCGCGGACAACTATCAGATCACCTATGCCGCCGGCACCCTGACGGTCTATACCAAGTCCTCCGGACACGGCGCTAC
>JAHZEE010000013.1:8297-15740 GCA_019421975.1 Clostridiales bacterium
GCCTACGCCGTTGCGGTGTCCGACACGCGGAACGGAACCGTGGAGGCAAGCCCGAAGCGGGCCAGCCGTGGGACGGCCATCACCGTCACCGTCACCCCGGACAGCGGCTATGCGCTGGAGGAGCTGACGGCGAGGGGAAGCGACGGCAGCACAATTCAGCTGAGCCGAAAGGGCGAGGGGCAGTATGGGTTCACCATGCCGGCCTGCCGTGTGACGATTGAGGCCAGCTTTGTACAGAGCGGCGAGACCGGCCTGCCGTTTACAGATGTGCCCGCCGGCGCCTATTACTGCGACGCAGTGAAGTGGGCCGTGGAGCAGGATATCGCCAGCGGTGTCAGCGAGACCGCGTTTGCCCCCGACGCCGCCTGCACCCGGGCCCAGATGGTGGTCTTTTTGTGGCGCGCTGCCGGCGCGCCGGAGCCGCAGGACGAGACGACCGCCTTTGCCGATGTGTCCGCCGGCGCCTACTACTATGATGCGGTGCTGTGGGCGGCGGAGCAGGGGATTGCCAAGGGCACCAGTGAGACGGCGTTCAGCCCGAACAGAACTGTGAGCCGTGCGCAGGTGGCGGCGTTTTTGTACCGGGCTGCCGGTGCGCCCGCCGTGTCGGGCAGCAGCGGCTTTGCCGATGTGCCGCCGGAGGCCTATTATGCCGATGCGGTGAAGTGGGCGGCGGACGCGGGGATCACAACGGGGACAGGCGACGCGGCGTTCCGCCCGGATGACGCCTGCACCCGCGGACAGATTGTGACCTTCCTGTACCGCGCGGCCCAGTAAACCCAAAACCGAAAGGGGCCCTAGGGCCCCTTTCCCGCGCTCCACGCAAGTGGAGCGCGGGAAAGGAAGGGAGCGTGGGGGACTATGACCCAGAGCTTATATGACTACTGCAGCAGCTGCGGTATGACGGCGCTGCTGGAGCAGTGGGATACAGAGAAAAATGCGCCCCTGACACCGCAGACGGTGCGCTGCGGCTCCCGCCAAAAGGTCTGGTGGCGCTGCGACCGGGGCCACCGGTGGCAGGCGCTTGTCAAGTCCAGGACCGGCGGCAGCGGCTGCCCGGTGTGCCGCAACCGGCTCCTTCTGCCGGGCGAGAACGACCTGGCCACCCGGTTTCCGGCCCTTGCGGCCCAGTGGCATCCGACCCGAAATGGCGCCCTGACCCCGGCGCAGGTGCTCTGCACCAGCCATCACAGGGCGTGGTGGCGCTGTGCGTACGGCCATGCCTGGCAGAGCCGGGTGTCATCCCGCACCCAGAGCGGCACAGACTGCCCCGTCTGCGCGGGGCGGGCGGTACAGACGGGATTCAACGATCTGGCCCACTGCTTTCCGTCCCTGGCTGCGCAGTGGGATCGGCAGAAGAATGGCGCTCTGTCGCCGGAGCAGGTCACGGCCTACAGCAACCGGCCGGTCTGGTGGCGGTGCGAAAGGGGACACAGCTACCGGGCGGCGGTGGGGGCGCGCACCAATGCCGGAAGCGGCTGCCCCTACTGCGCCGGCAGAAAGGTCCTGGCCGGGTTCAACGATCTCATGACGGTGGAGCCGCAGGTGGCCTCCCAGTGGCACCCCACGCTCAACGGCGCGCTGACACCGCAGATGGTGACGGCCGGCAGCCGGAAAAAGGTCTGGTGGCAGTGCGGCGCAGGCCATGCGTGGAAGGCTGTCGTCTTTTCACGCACCGGGCCGAAGCGGTGCGGCTGCCCCGTCTGCGCAGGCAGAGCGCGCGAGCCTCACAGCGGCCCGGATGCCGACGCATCGGTTTAAATTGCGGCAAAGAATACGAAAAAAATCCAGAGTATTGTGTAATTCTCCAATTTACGACTGGTAATATTTGGAATATAATAGGGGACAAGGAGAGGACCTGTTCCAACCGCGGGGAGACACCGGATTTGGGCCGGACAGCTGAGGGGCAGACATGCGGAGCGGCGTTTTTCCGCTGTGGCCCGGCCCGGAGACGGGGGAACATGGACAAAAAAGGAAGCTCTGCCGGGACGGCAGGGCTTTTCCTTTGCCCAAATCGGGAGAATGGGAAAAATGTAGTTGACAAGGCCGTGGAGAAATAGGACAATTTAACTCGGTTCGCCGGCTACGGTGTAACCTTTTGAAGTGTCAAACCGTCTATAAGAGTGACCGAGAAATCGGCGCTCCTGGAAGGAGGAGCCCACAGTCCATGGAGAGTCAGACGCTTGGGAAAGAGGCGTTTTCGGCCCTGGTCGAGCAGCATCAGGCCGCCTTTTACCGCACGGCCCGCTCCATTCTGCGCAATGAGCAGGATGTGGCCGACGCGGTGCAGGAGGCAATCTGCCTGGGCTATGCCGCCCGCTCGAACCTGCGGGATCCGCAGCGCTGGAAGGCGTGGATGCTGCGGATTTTGGTGAATGTCTGCTACACCACCTGCCGGCGGCGGCCGAATGCGGTGGATCTGGAGGCGGTGCAGGAATATCTGGCCGCGCCCGCGCAGGACCAGACGGAACGGCTGACGCTCTGGGAGGCGGTCTCAAGGCTGCCGGAGCAGATGCGGATTACCGTGAGCCTGTTTTACTATGAGGATCTGTCCGTCGGGCAGATCAGCCGGATTTTGAAGATTTCCCAGGGCGCGGTGCGGACCCGCCTGAGCCGGGCGCGGGACCAGCTCAGAGCCCTGCTGGAGGAGGAGTGAGCGTGGACGAATTTGACAAGCTGCTGCGCATGCGGGCGCAGCAGGAGCCGACGCCGCTGCCGGAGTCCTTTGTGCGGCGGGTGCGGCAGACCTGTGTCGCGCTGCCGCAAAAAGAGCGGAGGCCAGAGCGGAAGCGGTTCTCCTGGCCACTGCAGGCGGCCGCGGTTCTGGTGCTTCTGCTGGTGGCCGTTTCCAATCTCTCGCCGGCCGCGGCCCAGGCCATGCAGCGCGTGCCGGTTTTGGGCCAGGTCGTGGAGGTCATCACGCTGCGGAACTATCTCTATGAGGACGATCACAACCGGGCCGATGTGCAGGTCCCGCAGATTGAGGCGGCCGGCGCCGCGGGCGCGCAGGTCAACGAGCAGGTGCAGGCGGACACAGACCGCCTTGTGGCGCAGTTTGAGGCGGACATGGTCCAGGCGGGCTATCAGGGCCTGGAGGTGTCCTATCAGGTGGTGACGGATACGGACGACTGGTTTACCCTGCGGATCGACGCGCTGCAGACCATGGCGAGCGGCTATCAGACGGCGCGGTTTTACCACATTGACAGACAGAAAGACCAGCTTGTGACGCTCTCGGACCTGTTCCCGGCGGGGACGGACTATGCAGCTGCGCTGTCGGAGGAGGTGCTGCGCCAGATGCAGCAGCAGATGGCGGCCGATGAGACGGCGGCCTATTTCCCGGAGGCATTTACGGGCATCGATCCGGAGCAGAATTTTTACTGGAACGAGGCGGGGGAGCTGGTACTGGTGTTCGACGAATATACCATTGCGGCCGGCGCGATGGGGATGCCGGAATTTGTCATCCCAAACGAGGTGCGCGCCGCCCTGACATAGGATGAAAGCACAGCCCCGCAGGCCGTCGGCCTGCGGGGCTGTGACTTTTACAGCAGAAAGCGCCTGCCTGTCTGGGAGAAGTCGTAGTGTCCCATCTGCGACAGCTCCGCCTGGAAGCCGGGGCCTTCAATATACTCCAGCAGCACCTGGTAGGCCGGGCGGGCGCAGTTTTTCTCCAGTAGCACCAGGTCATACCACTCCTGCTGAATGGGGATAAAGTCCACATTGGGAACCTGCCGCGTGGCGGCCTCCGTGCCCATGCCGAAGTCCGCCTCTGCCCGCGCGACCGCACTGGCGATGGACAGATGGTTGCTGTACTCCGTGTCATAGCCGCGGATCTGCTCGGCGCTGATGCCGTACGCCTTCAGCTTCTCATCGAGCAGAATGCGGGTGCCGCTGCCCCGCTCGCGGTTGATCATGCGCAGATCCCGCCGCTGCAGATCCTCGATGGAGGTGATGCCGCGGGGGTTGCCCTTGGCGGTGTAGATGCCGATGGTCCTGCCGAAGAGCCGGACCACCAGCACGCGCAGCCCGGGCAGCAGCTTGGTGATATAGGGCAGGTTGTAGCTCTGGCTCTGCTCGTCCCACAGATGGGAGGTGGCCAGGTCCACCTGGCCGTGGTAGAGCAGGTTGAGGCTGTTATAGCTGCCCGCATAGGAGCGCAGGATGGGCGCTGCGCCGGGCAGGGCAGAGACCCGGTTTGCGATCACATCCAGGGACGCATCCTGCCCGCAGAGCACCAGGGCCTTGGCCCCCGGCGCCGGCGGCTGGTGGGGGGCGTCAAACAGCGCCTCCAGATCGGCCTGGGAGATGCGCAGCTGCTTGCCGATCTTGGTCGAGGGGATCTCCCCCCGTTTGGCCATCTCATAGATGGTGCTCTTCTTGACCTTTAAAAAGTCGGCGGCCTCCTGCGCGGTCATAAGATCCTTTTCCATGGCGGTACCTCCTGTATGATCTTTCTCCATTGTAAAGAAAAGCCGATGGGTTGTCCAGAATCTTTGGTGATAAAAAAGAGAAAAATTGTTGAAAACCGGAGACTATGCCTCTATAATAAAACAGGACAAAAAGCAACAAAACCAATTAAAAATGAAATCGGAGGGTTCCAAATGAACTGGAAAAAGAAGCTTTTATGCCTGCTGCTGGCGGCGATCATGGTCATCTCGGCGACGGCCTGCGGCGGAAATGAGACTGAGAATCAGACGGAGCAGGATCAGACGACGCAGCCGACGGATCAGACGACGCCGACCGATGACACGGCGGAGCCTGAAAATCAGGACGCAGAGCCGCTGGAGGCGGCGGAGATTCAGGTCTTTATCGCGGCCTCGCTGGACAATGCCTTCCAGGAGATCATCGCCCTGTACAATGAATCCCAGCCCAATGTGACGGTCCGCACCAACGCAGACTCCTCCGGCACGCTGCTGACCCAGATCCAGGAGGGCTATTCCTGCGACCTCTTCTTCTCGGCCGCCACGGCGCAGATGGACACCCTGGAGGCCGACGGCCTGGCCATGGAGGGCACCCGGGTGGATCTGCTGCAGAACGAGGTGGTTCTCATCACCTGGAAGGACTCCGGCACCAAGGTGACGGGCATGGAGAATCTGCAGGACGCGTCCTCGATCGCGCTGGCCGGCGGCTCTGTGCCGGTGGGCAAATACACCCGCGTGATTCTGCAGAATCTGGGCGTGCTGGACGAGAGTCTGAAGGCGGCGGACATCACCACCGAGCAGGTCTCCGAGGCGCTGGGCGGCGTGGAAATCAACGAGTGCGGCAATGTCTCCAAGGTGCTCTCCGCCGTGGCCGAGGGCTCCAACGAGGTGGGCACGGGCTACTACGCCGACGCCTACAGCCGCATCATTCTGGAGCATGTCTCCACGGACCTGTCCGGCCAGATCATCTACCCCATGTGCCGGGTGGTCAACCAGGAGGCGGACGAGGCCATCACGGCGGCGGCCGACGATTTCTACGCATTTTTGCAGACCGACGAGGTCATGCAGATCTTTGAGAAATACATGTTCCTGCCCAACGCGGCAGAATAAGTGACGGAAGGAGCAGACGCATGGAACAGCTGCTGGCCTTTTTGCAGGGCTTGGACTGGAGTCCCCTCTGGATTTCGCTCAAGACAGGCGTGGTGGCGACCATCGTCTGCTTCTTTCTCGGCATGTTTGCGGCCCGTCAGGTGCTGCGCCTCGGCCCGCGGCTGCGGGCCGTCGTGGACGGAATTCTGACGCTGCCCATGGTGCTGGCCCCCACGGTGGCGGGGCTGGTCCTGCTGCTGCTGTTCTCCCTGCGCCGGCCGGTGGGCAGCTTCCTCTATACGACCTTCGACCTGAAGGTGGTGCAGACCTGGCTCGGCTGTGTGCTGGCGGCCTCAGTCATCTCGTTCCCCCTCATGTACCGCAACGCCCGCGCCGCCTTTGAGCAGGTGGATCCCAACCTGGTCGACGCGGGCAGAACCCTGGGCATGGGGGAGATCCGCATTTTCTGGCGGGTCGTCATGCCGGCGGCCGGGCCGGGCATCGCCTCGGGCACGGTGCTGACCTTTGCGCGGGCCCTGGGGGAGTACGGCGCCACCTCCATGCTGGCGGGCAACATTGCGGGCAAGACCGGCACCATCTCCCAGCGCATCGCCATGGTGATTCAGGACGGGGACTATCTGACGGCGGGCATCTGGGTGGTCATCATGCTGCTGCTCTCCTTCGTGATTCTGCTCTGCATGAACCTGGTGTCCGGCCGGCGCTCCAAGCTCCGGCGCCGCTGGTGAGGGAGGACGAAAATGGCAATCACGGTGGAAATTCAAAAAAAGCTGGGGGACTTCCGGCTGGATGTGGCCTTTTCCGCGGGCAACGAGGTGCTGGCGCTTCTGGGCGGCTCCGGATCCGGCAAGTCCATGACGCTGCGCTGCATTGCGGGCATTGAGACGCCAGACGCCGGGCGCATTGTGGTCGACGGCGTCACCTTCTTCGACGCGGCGCGCAGGATCAATCTGCCGCCGCAGAAGCGACATGTGGGGCTGCTGTTCCAAAACTACGCCCTCTTTCCCAACATGACCGTGGAGAAAAACATCATGGAGGGGCTGCCGGGGGTGAAAAACCGGCAGGAGCGGCAGCGCTGGGCGGCGGAGATGATTCAGAAGTTCCATCTGGAGGGGCTGGAGCAGTACCTGCCGGGCCAGCTCTCCGGCGGCCAGCAGCAGCGGGTGGCCCTGGCGCGGATTCTGATTGGCGCGCCCTCCATTCTGATGCTGGACGAGCCCTTTTCCGCGCTGGACACCAGCCTGCGCTGGCAGCTGGAGCGGGAGCTCATGGGGTGGCTGCGGGAGTTTGGCGGCACCACGCTGTTTGTCTCCCACAGCCGCGACGAGGTGTACCGCGTCAGCGACCGGATCGCCGCCTATGCGCAGGGCCGAATTGCGGCCATCAAGTCCCCCAGGGAGCTGTTTTCAGATCCGCAGACCTACAATGTGGCCAGGCTGACCGGCTGCAAGAACTTCTCTGCCGCCGTGGTGGAGGGGGCGCAGGTTCACGCGGTGGAGTGGGGGATGTCGTTTGAGGTGCCCGACTGCCGCGCCGGCAACTGTGTGGGAATCCGGGCGCACGATCTGCGCCTGGCCCGGACGCCGGGGGTGAACACCTACCCCTATGTGGTGCTCGACCGGCTGGAAGAGCCGTTTCAGTATGTTCTGCGGATCCGCCGGGCAGACCGGCCGGATGCAAAGCCGCTGGAGTGGATTGTGGAGCGCGCCGCGGCCGGAGCCATTCCGCAGACAGGGCTGGTCTGTTTCCCGCCGGAGGCGCTGATGGTACTCGACAGGCCCCCGGAAGCGGGGGAACAGGGCTGAGGACGGTGGGTAAAATCCAAAGATCTCATGGGCTGTCTGGTGCGAAGGGGCGGAGGGACCACCTCTCCGTCACGGCTGCGCCGTGCCACCTCCCCTCAAGGGGAGGCTTTGCG
>JAHZEE010000130.1 GCA_019421975.1 Clostridiales bacterium
CGAACATCATGTCCTGCAGCAGCGGGCTGACGCCCGTCTGGCCATACTTGTGCGCCTCGGCATGGCAGAGCGCCAGCCCCGCGGCCAGCGTCGCCTGGCGCAGCCATCCGGTCCCCGAGAGAATTACCCCCTGCAGCTTCTGGCTGGGATACCGGTACAGCGCCGTCCGCGTCATAAAAGAGCCCATGCTGTGACCCAGTAAAAAGTATGGGAGGCCGGGGAACTGTCCCTGCGTCTGACTCAGCAGGTTGTGGACATCCGCGACCGCCGCGTCCCAGCCGCCGGAAAAGTAGAGCGGTGTGCTGTCCACAGACTGGCCGTGGCCCATATGGTCCTCTGCCGTCACGATGAATCCGTTCTGGCAGAGATATCGTGCAAATTCATCGTATCGTCCGATGTGCTCTGCAATTCCGTGGACGATTTGTACCACCGCCCTGGGAGCGCCATCCGGTTCATAGCGCCGGCAGTAGAGAGAGCCTCCGCCGGCAGAAAGCATCTGAAACTCCAACATCTGGTATTCCTCCTGATTTTTTTCTGCAGACATTATTGACATTATAGCGCAAAAACACGAAACTATAAAGAGTAGAATTACGAAAGAAGAGAGGAGATGCAAAATGGCACGCTATGTCATATCTCTCGACCAGGGAACCACCAGCTCCCGCGCCATTTTGTGGGACGAGGCCGGCACGATGCGCGCGATGGCACAGTACCCGCTGCAGCAGTACTATCCAAAGCCCGGATGGGTGGAGGAGGACGCATCGGAGCTTCTGTTTACCACGCTGCAGGCCCTGTCTGAGGTGCTGGAGCGGGGCGGCGTTGCGCCCTCGGAGCTGGCCGCCATCGGCATCACCAACCAGCGTGAGACCACCATTCTCTGGGAGCGGGCCACGGGAAAGCCCATTGGACGGGCCATCGTCTGGCAGTGCCGCCGGACTGCATCCATCTGTGAGCAGCTGCGGCGCGACGGTCTGGAGCAGCACATCCGTCAGACCACCGGCCTGGTGCTGGATCCCTACTTCTCTGCCACCAAGATCCGGTGGATGCTGGAGCAGGATCCGGCGCTGCACCGCCGGGCGGAGCGCGGCGAGATTTTGTTCGGCACAGTGGACAGTTGGCTGATCTGGAATCTCACCGGCGGAAAATCCCATGTGATCGACACCTCCAATGCCGCCCGCACCATGCTGTTTGACATCCACAGGCTCTGCTGGGATGAGACGCTGCTGCAGGCCCTCTCCATCCCCCGCCCAATGCTGCCGCAGCCGGTCCCCTCCTGCGGAATCTGCGGCACGCTGACCCGGACGCTGCCGGGCCTGGCCGGCTTTGCCGGGACGCCCATCTCCGGCGTGGCGGGCGATCAGCAGGCGGCGCTGTTCGGTCAGGGCTGCTTTCACACCGGCATGGCGAAGAACACCTACGGCACCGGCTGCTTCACCCTCATGAACACCGGCGAGCGCCCGGTTGCCTCCGCCCACGGGCTTCTGACCACCATCGGCTGGTCCTGGCAGGGCAAGACCACCTATGTGCTGGAGGGCAGCGCCTTCCATGCGGGTTCTGCCATCGAGTGGCTGCAGCATGAGGTCGGAATGATCGACAAACCGCACGACTGCGACATCCTTGCAGAGCAGGCGCCGCCGTCCCAGGGGGTCTATTTTGTCCCCGCCTTTTCCGGCCTGGGCGCCCCCTACTGGGACGCCAGTGCACGCGGCTGTTTTCTCGGACTGACACGGGGCACAGACCGGGCCGTGCTCTGCCGGGCGGTGCTGGAGTCCATCGCCTTTGAGGTCGCAGATCTGGTGGAGACGATGAATCTGGACGCCGGCACTCCCATCACGGAGCTGCGGGCTGACGGAGGGGCCAGCGTGAGCGACTTTTTGCTCCAGGCCCAGGCGGATTTCACAAACCTCCCTGTCAGCCGGCCGGAAACCGTGGAGTCCACCGCGCTGGGCGCGGCCTTCTTGGCCGGCCTTGGCGTCGGACTCTGGCAGGATTTTGAGGCGCTCGGCAGACTTCGCTCCGAGCAGCGCCGCTTTTTACCCCAAATCACCCATACCCTGCGCTGCAACAGGCGCGCCAACTGGCACACCGCCGTCAAGGTGGCCCGCAGCTGGGGCCAGACGGTACTGCCGGATTAAAACCTTGAGAGGAGCTTTTCCAATGATTTCAGACAAAATGCAAAAGTTGGCCCAGAACAACTCCGTCATCCGGGCCATGTTTGAAGAAGGCCGCCAGATGGCCAGGGAGTTTGGCGCTGAGAATGTCTACGACTTCAGCCTGGGCAACCCCAGCGTCCCCGCGCCGGAGCAGGTCCGAATCGCCATTGAGGACATTCTGGCCCAGGAGGATCCCCTGCAGGTGCATGGTTACATGTCCAACGCGGGCTATGAGGAGGTCCGCGAGGCCATCGCCCAGTCCCTCAACCGCCGTTTCGGCACCTGCTTTACCGCCGGTGAGATTCTCATGACCGTCGGTGCGGCCGGCGGCCTCAATGTGATTTTAAAGACGCTGCTCAATCCCGGCGATGAGGTGCTCACCTTTGCGCCCTATTTCTCCGAGTATCGCAACTATGTGGCAAACTACGACGGTGTATTGTATGCAGTCTCCCCCGATCCAAAGACCTTCCAGCCCAATCTGGAGGAGTTTGCCGGGAAAATTACCGCCAGGACAAAGGCGGTCATCATCAATACGCCCAACAACCCCACCGGCGTCATCTACTCGTCTGAGACGCTCACGGCCATGGCCGCCATTCTGGAGGAAAAGCAGGCGCAGTTCGGCACCTCCATCTATCTGATCTCCGACGAGCCCTACCGGGAGCTCGCCTACGACGGCGCGCAGGTGCCCTATGTGACCCGGTACTATCGGAATACAGTCATCGGCTACTCCTGGAGCAAGTCCCTGTCTCTGCCCGGAGAGCGGATTGGCTACCTGGTCATTCCCAGAGAGGTGGACGACGGCGCTCTGGTCTACGAGGCCGCCGCCATTGCGACCCGGATCTGCGGATTTGTCAACGCCCCCTCCCTCATGCAGAAGGTGGTGGCCCGCTGTCTGGACGCGCAGACGGATCTCGGCGCCTATGACCGCAACCGCAAACTCCTCTACCGCAGCCTGCAGTCCTATGGTTTCCAGTGTGTCAGGCCGGAGGGTGCATTCTATCTGTTTGTCCAGGCGCCCAACGGGGATGACAACGAATTTGTCGCACGGGGCAAGGAAAAACACATTTTGATGGTGCCTGCCTCCAGCTTTGCCTGCCCCGGCTATGTGCGCCTTGCCTACTGTGTCAGCCATGATACGATTGTACGCGCGCTGCCCGCCTTTGAGGCGCTTGCAAGGGAATACCATCTGACGCCGCGCCCTGAACTCTGACGCAGGCCGCCCCGTTCCATACAAAACCGCCACAGCGCTGTGCGCTGTGGCGGTTTTTCTCGGAATATGTCCGGAATATTGGACTCATTTTTTCGTAAGATGGAAACAGAAAGGGGGCCTTCTCATGGAAGACCATAAGATGATCGTCGTTGATTTTGGACAAGACTACAGCACGCCGGAGTATGACGCCTATGAGGCGCGCGCCGTCCGCAGATTTCACCGCGCAAGCTTCTGCGCCTACACCATTGCCGGCGTGGAGGTCCTGGTCACCCTGGCCATTGGGGCCTTTTCCATCTGCTCCATGCTGACTTTTCTGACGCTTCTTTAAAAGGGCGGCTCAAAAAACGGTTCCGGCGTCACCGGCGCGCCGATCTGCACCGCTTTGCCCTCCCGCGTCCAGAGATACTCTGCGCACCGGAAGTATCCGCCGTGCGAATAGGTGCTGCCCGCGCAGTGCGCGCCCACATCGTGCAGCAGGCACAGATCCCCCGGCTCCGGGATTGGCAGCAGCCTGCGCTCTCCAAACCGGTCGCTGCTGTTGTTCATGGGGCCCACCACATCGTAGTACCGCCGGTTGCCCACCTCATGCCTGCCCACAATGGAGATGTGGTGATCTCCGCTGTAGAGCATGGGACGAACCAGATCCGCCGCGGAGGCGTCCAGGGCGATAAACTCCCGAAAGCTGTGGCGCAGATGGGTGATGCTGCTGACCAGTATGGCGCACGGCGCCATGAGATATCGGCCCAATTCCGTATAGATCGGAATTTGATCCATCTCCATCGGTGCCAGAAGATCGTCGCTCAGCTCCTCAATCTGCTCTGAGATATGCTGCAGCCGGGGATCCTCCCCGCCGTGGCGGTAGTCGATCCCGATGCCGCCCATCAGATCCAGATAGGCAATCTCTATGACCTCCTGGACATCCAGCGCCAACTCAAACAGCGTCTTGGCCACGGCCGGATAATAGCCCTCGCTGATCTGGTTCTTTGCAAAGCCCAGGCAGAGTCCGATCTTTTGTACGCCGGCACGGCGCAGCATTTTAGCCGCCCGCAGAATCTCCTCTTTGGACATACCGAACTTGCTCTTGACCGACCGTCCCATGGCGTTGGAGCCCGGCAGATACTCCCCACCCGGATTAAACCGCAGACCAATACAGCCATCCACCGCGCCTCCTGCCACAAACCGATGGAGTAATTCCGGTGTGTTAAACACCAGCATTGGCCTTCTGCGCATGATGATCTCCACATCCTGCGGGCGTGGATAGACCACATGATACAGGATCTCCTCCGGCCGAAAGCCGCACCTTCTGGCCAACTCCAGATCATAGACCGAGGACACCACGGCTCTGCAGCCGCACAAATGCAGCAGCTTCAGCACCGACGGGTTGGGCGCCGCCGCCACCGGGAACCACTCCTGGTGGCCGGGATTCCAGGCAAACGCACTGCGGATTTCCTCTGCCCTGATTCGAATGCTCTGTTCATCATAGAGGTAGAACGGAGTCCCCAGCCGCTTTGCCAGCGCGCAGATGGCCTCGTCCGGCAGAAAGGTGGCATCTCCATCAAAAAATTGTTCCTGCATAGTCTATTTGCGCCTCCAGATCTATCGTCGCTCCAGTGACTCAATGCGGCAGTGTATTCCGCTCGTTTCCAGACTTACGACGCCATAGGTAATTGGCTGCGTTCCGC
>JAHZEE010000131.1 GCA_019421975.1 Clostridiales bacterium
TGGCGCCCGGCATGCGCGAGCAGATCCCGCCTGTGCAGGAGCTGTGGTGCCGCGTCCACTGCAAATGAGCCCTCTGCAGTTCATTTGACAGAAAGAAGGGATCCTATGCAGAGTAAGACGCCCCTGCTGGAGCTGCGGGGGATCACAAAGACCTTTGACGGATTTGTCGCCAACGATCACATCGATCTGGATGTCTTCGCCGGCGAGGTCCATGCAGTGCTGGGGGAAAACGGCGCTGGCAAAAGTACGCTGATGAACATCATCTACGGCATGTACAAGCCCGACTCCGGCAGCATCCGGGTCAACGGCGCGCCGGTGCAGATCCTCTCCCCCAAGGACGCACTGGAACATAAAATCGGCATGGTCCACCAGCATTTTATGCTGGTGGAGGTTCTTTCTGCAATCGACAATATCTCCCTGATGGCAGAGATTCCGCTGTTTATCCCGCGGGATAAAAAGAAGATGAAGGCCCGGCTGCAGGCGCTGCAGCAGCAGTACCACATCGATGTGGACCTCACCAGCCCCGTGGAACAGCTCAGCATCGGCATGCAGCAGAAGGTGGAGATTCTCAAGCTGCTCTACACCGGCGCCGATGTGCTGATCTTTGACGAGCCGACGGCCGTCCTTCCGCCCCAGGAGTGCGACGGCCTGTTTGAGATCATCGAGCATCTGACGGCCGAGGGCAAGGGCGTCATCTTCATCAGCCACAAGCTGGACGAGGTGCTGCGCATCAGCCAGCGCACCACGGTTTTGACCCACGGCCGCGTCACCGGCCAGATCCAGACAGACCAGGCCGACAAGGCCACGCTGGTTCGCATGATGGTGGGAGAGGATGTGGCCCCGCCGGCCATCAACCACGCCCAGACCCAGCCCGGGGCTGTGCTCATCCGGACAGAGCAGCTCTGCGCCAGGGACAACCGCGGCGTGCAGACGCTCAACGGCGTGGATCTGGAGATCCGTGCCGGCGAGGTGGTCGGCGTGGCTGGCGTGGACGGCAACGGCCAGATTGAGCTTGCCGAGGTGCTCGCCGGCGTCCGCCGCGCGGTCTCCGGCAGGGTGTATCTGGACGGCGAGGCCGTCTCCACCCGCTCCCCCAAGACCTTTATCCAGAAGCGGATTGCCTATGTCCCGGCGGACCGCAACCATGTGGGCGCGGTGGGCGATTTTCCGCTGTATGAGAACTGGATTCTGCGCAACGACCATCCGCCGCGCCGGGCCGGCCTTCTGAACTACCGCGCCATCCGCCGTGAGACGGCCGAGGCCATGGAGGCCTTTGATGTCCGCGCCCGCGGCGTGGAGGACCGGACGGCGGATCTGTCCGGCGGCAATCTTCAGAAGTTCATCATGGCCCGCAGCCTGAAGGACGCGCCGCAGGTGCTCATCTGCGCCTACCCCACCCGCGGTCTGGACATCAAGGCGGCCTATTTTATTCAGGAGAAAATCCAGGAGGCCAAAGAGCACGGCTGCGGCGTGCTTCTGCTCTCAGGCGATTTTGACGAGCTCTTTGCCCTCTCCGACCGTCTGATCGTGCTCTACCGCGGCAAGATCGCGGGCGAGGTCTCGCCGCAGCAGACCACGGTGCGCGCGGTGGGCATGCTCATGACAGGAGGCGAAGCGCATGGGGCAAACTGAAAAAACGCCGAACCGGCTCGACGCCGCCATTGCCCACAAGCTCGACCAGCTCCGGCAACAGAGCTTCGGCCGGAAAATCGGCATCATTCTGCTCTCCATCCTGGCGGCGCTGGCCATCGGCGCGATTTTTCTGGCCGTTCTGCGGGTCAATCCCCTGAGCGCCTACTACTATCTGCTCATCCGCCCGTTCCGGACCTTCTCCAGCATCGGCGAGATGAGCATCAAGCTGGTTCCCATCCTGCTGGTCGGCATCGGCGTGTCGTTCACCTTCCGCGCCAAGCTCAGCAATCTGGGCGGCGAGGGACAGATGTGCCTGGGCGCCATCGGCATGACGCTGGTGGGCACCTCTGCCCTGGGGCAGGCGCTGGGCGTCTGGTCCATTCCGGTGGGCATGGCGGTGGGCGCGATCTTCGGCGCGCTCTGGGCCGGAATCGCGGGCTTCGTCAAGTCCTGCTTCCGCGCCAGTGAAATCATCACCACCCTGCTGCTCAACTACATCGCCGTGCAGCTGCTCAGCTGGTGCGTGTACTATCCCCTGCGCGATCCGGGCGGCAACATCCCGCAGTCTGCCAAGCTCGTGCAGACGCTGCCCAAGCTCTTTGAGGGCTCGCGGATGAACGCGGGCATCCTGATCGCCATTGCGGCCATTTTCATCTACGCCATTGTGATCTACCGCACCCGGTTTGGCTACCGGGTCCGTGTTCTGGGCGGCAGCGTGCCGGCCGCGGAATTCGGCGGCGTGAACCGCAACCGCTACTATCTGATTGTCATGATGCTCAGCGGCCTTCTCACCGGCATTGCCGGCGCGGTGGAGGTCTCCGGCACCCAGACCCGGCTGCTGGAGGGGCTGGCAGGCTCCTATGGCTTTACCGGCGTTGTGGCGTCGCTGCTCGGTATGATGCACCCGGTCGGCGTCACGCTCTCGTCGGTCCTGCTGGCGGCTCTCAACTCCGGCGCTGAGACCATGCAGGTCAAAACGGGCGTCTCGTCGCTGTTTGTCAATGTGCTCGAGGCGCTGATTGTGCTGTTTATTCTGCTCGGCATGAGCTATATCTCCGGGCCGAGGAAAAAGCGGAAGTCGAAGGAGGGAGCCGTATGAGTGAACTTTTGACCGCCGCCTTCCTGGTTCCGCTTTTGACCGCAGGCGTGCGCATGAGCGTGCCGTTGATTCTCGGCTCCGTGGGAGAGGTCGTGGCGGAAAAGACCGGCGTCATGAACATCGGCCTGGAGGGCCAGATGCTCATTGCCGCGCTCAGCTCCTTCATTGTCGCCTACTTCACCGGCAGCCTGGCGCTGGGCATCTTGTTCGGCGGCATCTCCGGCATGCTGGGCGCTCTGCTGATCGCCTTCTGGGGCGTCAGCCGAAAGCAGGACCAGTCTGTCGTGGGCATCATGTTCAATATCTTTGCCCTCGGCTTTACCAACTTCCTCTATCGCGCCATCTTCGGCGTCAGCACGGACAAGGCGCAGGTGGACATTCTGCCCACCCTCTCCGTCCCCGGCCTGTCCAAGATCCCGGCGCTGGGCGAGATCCTGTTCCAGCAGAACATCCTGGTCTATCTCGCGCTCATCATGGCCATTTTGGCCCTGTATGTCCTGCGGCGCACCAAGTTCGGACTGCAGATTGAGGCGACAGGTGAAAATCCCCAGGCGGCCCAGGCGGCCGGCATCCGGGTCAAGCGGGTGCGCTATTTCGGCTATCTGTTCTGCGGCTTTATGGCGGGCATCGGCGGTGCATTTCTCTCCTGCGGCATCGTCGCCACCTTCACCGAGAACATGTCGGCCGGCCGCGGCTTTATCTGCCTGGCCGTCACCATCCTGGCCCGCTGGAACCCGCTGCTCTCCGTGGCGGCCGCCCTGCTGTTCGGCACCGTCCAGGCGCTCCAGCTGCGCCTGCAGGCGCTGGGATCTGATCTGCCCTACCAGTTTTTTGTGGCGCTGCCCTATCTGGTCACGCTGATCAGTTTGGCCATCTTTGGCTGGAACATCCACGCCCCCAAGGATCTCGGCCAGGTCTACAATGAGGAACGCCGCTAGGGAGCCTTCCCGGCGGTTTCCAGATAGCAAATCATTATTAGGTAGAGAAGGAGACAACATGAAAAATCTGAAGAGAATCCTGACACTGCTGCTCGCCGTCTGCATGATGCTGACCGTTCTGGCCGGCTGCGGCGATAGCGGCACCGACACAGACCCCAAGGACAATGCGGAGGACACCACCACGGATCCCGGCACCGACAGCACCGACACCACCGGCGACGACGCCGGCCGGGCCGTCTCGAAAATCGCCATTCTGCTGCCCGGCTATATCACCGACCAGTCCTGGAACCAGGGCGCCTACGAGGGCCTGAAGGAGCTGGAGGCGCAGGGCTATGAGATCGCCTATACCGAGGATGTGCAGGCGGCCAATATGGAGTCCACCTTCCGCACCTACTGCGAAGACGGCTATGACTTTGTCATCGGCCACGGCGTGCAGTACGGCGACGCCTGTGTGCGCGTTGCAGAGGATTACCCCGAGGTGTATTTCTTCATCACCGGCAACCCGCCCGAGGGCGACAACCTGCCCACCAACATCGCCTTCTATGACTACAAGGAGTATGAGGGCGCCTATGTCTGCGGTTATCTGGCAGCTCTGATGAGCCAGAGCAATGTCATCGGCTACATCGGCGGCGGCGACAACACCACCCAGTGCTCCGACAAGAACGCCTATGTGGAGGGCGCCAAGGCCGCCAAGCCCGACATCGAGGTCAAGACCGTCATCACCGGCACCTTCAACGACTCCTCCACCGGCAAGGAGACCGCGCTGGCCATGATCGAGCAGGGCGTGGATGTGATCCTGCAGACCTGCGACGAGACCGGCCTGGGCGCATTTGAGGCCTGCAACGAGAAGGGCGTGTACTGCATCGGCTATACCTCCGACCAGTCCTCCTTTGTCGACGACGGCCTGTGCCTGACCTCCCTGCTGGTCAGCGTCCCCACCATGATCACCTCCCAGATTGACATCATCGCCGCAGGCGAGTTCGGCGGTCTGGAGAACCCGGGCCTGGCTGAGGGCGTCATCGGGATTGCCCCGTACAGCAGCGCAGTTCCCGCCGAGGTGCAAGAGCAGGTCGACGCGGTCAAGCAGACCCTGATCGACGGCACCCTGGTGCTGGAGCCGGACTACAGCAACAACTGAGTGATCTGCCTCAATTTGAAAGGGCGTGCCGCAGTGCGGCACGCCCTTTTCTGTCTTTTCCCACTGCATTTGAACGGAATTTCCGGGGATCTTGTGCAAACAATACAAATTTTCCCTCTTACGATTGACAATTCGGCCTCCTTATACTATAATGAGCGCGCTTGTTAAAAATTAAACAAATTCAATTCACC
>JAHZEE010000132.1 GCA_019421975.1 Clostridiales bacterium
GTTAAACTTCTCCGCCTCATGGGCAATGGTCATCCCGGCCGAGTCAAAGTTGGCCAGGTACCGGTCCCAATCCTCTGAGGCATACGCCGCCTGGGTCATGGCTGCATCCAGCGCATAGACCGCGTCTGTCAGCGACTGGTTGGCGGCATACTGGGTGTGGCGGTCACCGGCCGTATCCAGCTGCAGCCGGGCATCCTGAACTGCGGAAATCTCATCGTCCAGGCCGGAAAAGCCGGCGGCGATTTTGCACAGATACTGGCTGTAGTCCAGCCGGTCGGTCAGATCGCCCGCAATGCCATAGCCAGAGCCATCCACCCCTTCATAGAACATAGTTTCAATTTTGTCTCCCTGTGCGTCTGTGCTGCGGTGCACGCCGACCAGGGTGCCAGACGAGACCAGCACCAGTGTCATGACCACCGCAAAGACCCGGTTGCCCAGAACATTCATATCGGTTCCTTTCGCCTCAGTGACGAACCTCCAGCAGCTTCTGCTTCAGTTCGCCCTCAATTTTCCGCAGCTCTGTCTCCGCCTGCTGCCGCTTCTGGCGGCCCTCGTTCTGGATCTGAAGCACCTCGTCCAGGGTGGAGATCAGCTGCTGGTTGGTGTGCTGCAGCGTCTCAATGTCCACAATGGCGCGCTCCGACTCCTTGGCCGTCTCCACCGTGGCGGTCTTGAGCATGTCGGCATTCTTCTTCAGCAGCTCGTTGGTCATATCCGTGACCGCGCGCTGGGCCTGGATGGCCTCCTGGCTGTGCCGGATCCCCAGCGCCAGCACCATCTGGGACTTCCACAGCGGAATGGTGTTGACCAGTGAGGTCTGAATCTTTTCCGAGATCAGCGTGTCGTTGTTCTGTACCATGCGGATCTGGGGCGCCATCTGCAAAGAGATGACGCGGGTGAGCTCCAGATCATGCAGCTTCTTGTCGAACCGCTCGCACAGATTGGCATAGTCGTTTGCCTTCTGGGCATCCTCGGCCAGCCCCGACCGCTGGGCCTTCTGCCGCATCTGCGGCAGCGTGATTGTCTGCTCATGCTCCAGCTTTTTGCGCCCCGCCAGGATATACATGGTGAGCTGCTTGTAATACTCCAGATTCTTCTGATACATCTGGTCCAGCAGCGCCACATCCTTCAGAAGAGCAATCTGGTGGTTCTCCAGACTGTCGGAGATCCGGTCCACATTGGCCTCCACCTTGGCATACTTGGTCTTCATCTGATCCACCGAGTTGCCCGCCTTGCGGAAAAAGCCGAACAGGCCCTTCTTCTCCTCTTCCCCGGCGTCAAAGCTCCTGAGCTCGCCCACCAGGTTTGTCAGCATGCCGCCAATCTCCCCCATGTCCTTGGTGCGGACAGAGTTGAGCGCAGATTCGGAAAAGTCTGCAATATTTTTCTGGGCCGCCGCGCCATACTGCAGGATCTGATTGGAGTTGCTCAGGTCGATTTTCTCTGCAAAGGCCAGCACGGCCTGCTGCTCTTTCTCCGTCAGTTTTTCCATCTCCGGGCCGGCGGTGGGAGCCGGCGGCTCTGCCGCCGATACATTGGGCGCCTGCGGGGCCGCCTCCAGATCTGGGGCCAGCGTCAATTCCGGAATCTTGTCATCCATCACAGTTCACTCCTTCAGTATTGTTGGTCATTCTAAAAATCCTGCTTTTCTGTCAGGCCGCTGGACTGGAGCATCTGCTCCATCACGCGGATCTCTGCCGTAATATCCATCACATCGGCCTCAAAGAGCGTGTCGAGCTGCCTGCGAAACGCGACCAGGATCTTGTCCAGCAGCTGGTCAATCTGCGCCATGGCCTGCTGGCTGTTCTCCCCCTCGATCTCACGGGTGTGAAATTTCTCATATTTCTTCAGCAGCGAGAGGGTCGTCGGCAGATAGTAGTCCAGAAAGCGCCGGATCTGCGGCAGCTTCTGCGGCGCCTCCTGAATCTCCTGAAAAATGTTCCGGGTGAGGGCGGCCAGCTCGTCGAGCTGAGCGGAGATCCTCTCATCGGCGATGGCGACATTGATCTGCTCAATCTGCTGCAGATCCTGCCGGCCGCGCAGCAGCACCTGATCCAGCTCTGCATTTCCCGTGTCCGGCGCCGGATCCGGTACCTCGATCACCTCTATTTTGGCCGGAAACAGCCGGCTGCAGACAAAGGCCACGACCACCGAGAGCCCGGCACAGAGCAAAAAATGCCACAGACGGTAGAGCGGTGCAAACAGGCACCACAGCACCCACATGCCGCCAAAGCCCCAGATGGGGGCCGTGGAAGGTTTTTTTACTTCTTTTTTCATCGCATTCCAAGCCTCTCATCCATATGGATCGTAATGCTTTATTTTATCCTGTATTGTGCACAAAGTCAAGGAACGGCGGACCCGAAATGGCGATTGCCGCCATCTTCGGCACAAATCACACAAAATGGTGCGTTTCCACGCGGCAGAAGAATTGACAACCATTCCAATCGGCATTATAGTAATTGTAGTAAAAGGAAACACAATGGGGCTGCCCGAGCCGGGCAGCCCCTATGAGAAGCAGCGGAGCAGAGCCGCGCAGGTGTTGAGCCTCCCTCCGCGTCACGCCGCATACCCAATTTTATGCAAAAGACTGTACTTTTGTGTCAAAAATCAGGAGGTTTCTGCATGATTAAGGTTGCCCCCTCCATCCTCTCGGCCGATTTCGTCAATCTGGAGCGGGATATCCGCCATGTTACCGACGCCGGGGCCGATTACATCCATGTGGATGTGATGGATGGCCTGTTCGTCCCCAATATCACCATCGGGATTCCCGTCACTGCCGCCATCGCCCGCATCGCCCAGCGGCCCCTGGATGTGCATTTGATGATCGACCGTCCCATCCGCTATGTGGATGCGTTCTGCAAGGCCGGCGCGTCGATTCTGACGCTGCACATCGAATCTGACACCCAGGAGAACACCCTGGCCGCGCTCCGGAAGATCCGTGCCAACGGCGTGCGTGCCGCCATCTCTGTCAAGCCAAAGACGCCTGCAGAGCAGGCGCTGCCATATCTTCCCTACTGCGATCTCATGCTGGTTATGACCGTTGAGCCCGGCTTCGGCGGCCAGTCCTTCATGGCTGATATGATGCCCAAGGTCCGTACGCTGCGCCAGGCCATCGACCGCTCCAACCCCGCCTGTGAGCTGGAGGTGGACGGCGGCGTCAACCTGGAGACCGCCAAGTGCTGCGTCGAGGCAGGCGCCAATGTGCTGGTGGCGGGCAGCGCGCTCTTCCATGCACCCGACACCGCGGCGTTTATCCGTGCGCTCAAGGAGCCGTCAGAGGGGTAACAATATGAATATACAACAACTCAAAGCAGATGCGCGGCAGGCCCTCGGCCCGGGCGCGCACCGCAGGGTTACGCTGCACTTTATTCTGCTCAGTGAGATTCCGGTGCTATTCTATCTGGCCTATACCCTTCTGGATGAATTCACACGGCAGATTCCCGGGGGATTCTCCAACCAGGGGCAGCTGGCTGTTTTGGCCACCGCCACCTCGCTGCTCTATGGCATCTGCTATGCCGGCAATTTCATTGTGGGAATCCTGCAGGCGGGATACCAGTGGTTTTTGCTCAAGCTCTGCCGCGGGCAGTCCTGCGGCACCGCTGATCTGTGGGTCGGCCTGCACCGCTTCGGCCGGTTTTTGCTGCTGCTGGTGCTCATCAACCTCTTCACCTTTCTCTGGTCTATGCTGTTTGTCATTCCCGGCATCATCGCAGCCTATCGATACAGCATGGCCGTCTATCTGATGCTGGACCACCCTGACCTGCGTCCCATGGAGGCCATCCAGATGTCGTGTGAGCTGACGAGCGGCTACAAGATGGACCTGTTCCGCCTGGATCTCAGCTTCTGGTATTATTATCTGATGATTTATCTGGGGGTCTTTGCTGTTTACCTCGACCTGGTACCGGGGCTAAGCAGCGACCACTCCCTGCTGGTGTACTATCTCATCAGCGAGGCCATTTTGCTTCTGGCCTATGTGTGGCGTCTGAGCTATGTCACCGCCGCCACCGCAGAGGCCTACCGCTATCTCACCGGCGAAAAACTGCAGCAGGCCGGACCTGCTGACACGCAGTAAAGGAAAGAACAACAGAGGGGCGCTGCCGGTATACCGGCAGCGCCCCTCTGTTGTTCTGTATCAGCCTGCGGAGATTTCAGACATCTGCTGCGCGATCTCTGCCTCGCAGGCGCGCATGGCCTGCAGCGTCCGCTCCAGGAGCGTATCCAGCTCCCAGCCCAGGCCCTCCGCCCCCTGGCGGATGACCTCACGGTTGCAGCCCGCGGCAAATTTCTTGTCCTTGAACTTCTTCTTGAGGCTCGACAGCTCCATATCCTGCACGCTCTTGCTCGGCCGCATCAGCGCCGCCGCGCCGATCAGCCCCGTCAGCTCGTCTGCCGCGAAGAGCACCCGCTCCATCTCATGCTCCGGCGCAATGTCGCAGCACAGGCCATAGCCATGGCTGGCGGCGGCGTGGATGATGGGCTCCGGCACGCCGCGCTCACGCATAATCTGCTGGGAGCGGATGCAGTGCTCCTCCGGGAACTGCTCAAAGTCCAGATCGTGCAGCAGCCCCACGACCTCCCAGAAATCGGCGTCCGCGCCGTAGCCCAGCTGCCCGGCATACCAGCGCATCACCTTTCCGACCGTGATGGCGTGCTGCAGGTGAAATGGCTCGTGGTTAAATTCTGTCAGAAGCTCCCATGCCGCTTCTCTTGTCATATCAGCGCCCCCTCAGACCTCATAGATGGTGGTCCGGCCGCGGGCCAGCGCCACCGCACCGGTGCGCACCAGCTCCAGAATGCCGAAGCCCTCGAGCAGCTTCAGCAGCGCCTCGGCCTTGTCGTGATCGCCCGTGACCTCCAGTGTCAGTGCCTCCATGCCCACATCGATGATCTTCTCCCGGAAGATTGAGGCAATCTGAATGATCTCATCGCGGGCCTCGCGGCTCTCCGCCCTGACCTTTACCAGGATCATCTCCCGCTGCACAGAGCTCCCC
>JAHZEE010000133.1:0-2229 GCA_019421975.1 Clostridiales bacterium
ACGACCTGCCGGATCCCAACCTGATCTATGTGGGCCAGGTGCTGCGGCTTCCGACAGAGCAGCTGCAGCAGGTGTACACCGTGCAGCGGGGAGACACGCTCTGGGCGATTGCGCAGCGGTACAAGACGAGTGTCGAGGCGCTGGTGCGTGCAAACGCAATCCAAAATCCGAATCTGATCTTTGCAGGACAGACGCTGCAGATTCCGGGCTGAATCAAAAGATCCCGGAGCCAGCTCGGCGGCTCCGGGATCCTGATGTCATTTCCACGGCCTGGGATGATCGGTCAGTCGAAGAATGTAATCGGTGCTTACCTTATAATATTTTGCAAGACTGACCAAGAGTTCGTCTGTCAACGGCTGCACGCCAGTCTCAATATAGCTGTATTTCCGCTGTGTGATGCCAATGCGCTCTGCAATTTGCTGCTGGGTGAGATCGTGATCTTCACGCAAATCTTTTATCCGGTTTTGCAATTCGATCACCTGCCAAATCCCAATCTCATTTCTCAGTATGAAATATATAATAGATAAAATTTATCTAAAATTAGGATATGCAGATAGAGAGCCTATCAACAAAAATAAAAGGGAGATGGGAGTAATGGAGGAAAAACAGGTCTTACTTAAGATGGGGAGCAAAGCCGAAAGATGCATGGTTTTTGGAATTGTATCTATTATGCTGAGCTTTCTTTTTGCACCCGTATCGATCGTGTTCAGCATTATAGGGCTGAGGATGTATAAAAAGGCAATTGCAGAGGGAGCGTCGGGAGGAATCCTGATGGCGGGGTATGTACTTTCTCTAATTGGGCTAACTATGAGTACCGTTATGCTTGTAGTTTCGATCGTTTCAATTATTTTTGTTATTATTTTTGGATATAGTGCTGCGATGGGAGGCCTCTTAGGTTCTGCCATTTGGGGAGGCGTAATGTGAGTGTCCAAAAGAAACGGCCACACCATATGGTGTGGCCGTTTCTTTTGGACGGAGTGGTGAAAAACGATATTTCTGCCAGAGATGAAAAACAGCCGCCCGCAGGGCGGCCCCCAAACCGAAGCCCAGCGCAGCGGGTTCGGTTTGGAAGCGAAGAAATCCTCAACAGAGCGCAGTTTTCGCCGCAAGGCGGAAACGGAGCGGTGTTGAGGATTTCTGAGCTGGTGGAGGCGGGGGGAGTTGAACCCCCGTCCGAAAACAACTTGACAGCAGTATCTCCGGGCGCAGTCAATTTTTAATCTTCCCGCACTGAAGCGAAAATTTACAAACGCAACAGATTGGTAGCTTCATGATTTATGGTGCGGGCAAAGCTTACCGCACGCACATTTACCACTCAACCACACCCGAGCCCGGGCCGTGGTCCTCCCGGGGCGGATGGGCTGCTAATTAAGCAGCAGCCAGAACGGTGTTGTCGTTCTCAGTTAAATTTAAAAATGCCCGTTTTATAGAGGCCAGGCGCCTCTGCCCGCTGCTCCTGCCTCACTGTCCCCGTCGAAACCGGTACGCCCCCAGATGGAACGCGCAGTGAGCGGTGTGCTATTGAAAGTATACCCTTTTTGCCGATTTGTCAACCCCTGCCCGGAGCTTCCGGGCAGGTTTTTTCCATATACTCCTAAATTACAAATTGATCCGGATGGGCGCGGCAGTAGGGCAGCAGATTCTCCGAGACCTCAATCTGCGCCAGATGCCGGGTGTCTGCAATGCGCACCATTTTGACCTCCGCCGGGTTGGAGACAAAGCAGGTCCGGAATGCGGCCTGCACTGCGCCCTCCAGATCCTTGGCCACAACAGGAATCCGCGCAATTTCCGGTCGGCTGTTGGCGATGAGACTGGCGGCTGTGGCCTCCAGATCGATCTGCTGATACAGCGACAGCGGGA
The DNA here is from genome assembly GCA_019421975.1 of Clostridiales bacterium. Taxonomy (GTDB): domain Bacteria; phylum Bacillota; class Clostridia; order Oscillospirales; family Oscillospiraceae; genus CAKTFW01. The sequence continues at coordinate 1,861 of JAHZEE010000133.1, forward strand.
TAAAATCACAGTTTCCGACCCCCGCTGCGTTGCCGCAGCTGTCCTCGGAGAGCCGCTCGGCGACAATCCGCGTGATATCGGTGCCGGTTTTGACCCTGGGGGCAGACAGCCCCAGCGTCCGGCCTGTGAGGTTGGGATCCAGCCCAAATTCGGAGATGTCCTGCCCGATCTGGCCGACACGCAAGATGTCCAGATGGTCAAAATACAGCCTCGGCATCAGCGCCCTGCTGCGCCGCAGGAGCAGCGGCTCCTGCTCCAAAATCTGAGCGCCTGCAATGAGCTGCAGGGTGTGCAGATGCCCGTGGGCGTTTTCCAGCATGGCGAGGCCAAAGGGCACCGATTTGGCCTGCAAAACCGCCGCGGCCATCT
>JAHZEE010000133.1:2239-4950 GCA_019421975.1 Clostridiales bacterium
GCGCCTCCGATGCGGCCGGCGTGGCGGGATCCGCCTCAAAGGCGGACCAGTCGAGGCCGCAGCAGAGAGCCTCGCACAGCCCATGCTCATAGGCGCCGTGGCAGATGGCATGGGGCCGGATCTGGGCGACCGGAATCAGGTGGTCGGCACGGAGGGCGGCCTCCTCCATCAGAACTGGCCGCGCAGCTGCGGAAAGCGTCTGCGCGCCGCGAAGCGGGACGCCGCGCTGCGGCGGCCGGCCTGTGAGGGGAACCAGCAGGGGCTCAGCCCCCCGCGCTGAAAGGACTGTAAGAAGCGGCTGCAGTATGGATAATTGCCGGCAGAGCGCGCCGTCTCCGACCAAAATCGCCACCGACTGGCCGGGCTGGATGGCGCTGCAGAACGCCGGGAGCTGGGCGCGGAGTACCGCGCCGGGATCTGTGATCTGCTCGTCCGGAAAGCGCTGCAGGACCGGAACGAGTCTGGGAAGCTGGGCTGCCTGAGAGAAATTGGACATTGTGGTCATAATTGGTTGCTCCAATGGAAGGGATTCTGTGCTATGATCGGTCAGCGGCCAAACGGATCCGGCAGCTTGGGCGGCGCGGGGTAGTCAACGCCCTGCGTGTCCACGGTGACGGACACCATCTTCTGCGCAGTGGCGGGCCGGTCGGAGGCGTCGGTGGGAACCGCCGCAATCATGTCGACCGTCTCAATGCCGGCCGTGACCTTGCCGAAGGCGGCATACTGGCCGTCGAGAAAATCCCCGTCCTGGTGCATGATGAAGAACTGGCTTCCGGCGGAGTCGAGCGGCTGCGCCCGCGCCATGGACAGAACGCCGCGGGTGTGGGAGAGGGGGTTCTTCACGCCGTTGAGGGAGAATTCCCCCTTGATGCAGTAGCCGGGGCCGCCCATGCCCGTGCCGTCGGGGCAGCCGCCCTGGATCATAAAGCCGGGAATGACGCGGTGAAAGATCTTTCCGTTGTAAAAGCCGGAATTTGCCAGAGCGATGAAGTTCTGGACCGTAATGGGGGCGATGTCCGGGTACAGCTCGGCGGTGATGACGCCGCCGTTTTCCATTTCGATGGTGACAATGGGATTTGCCATATTTATACATTCCTTTCTTTTCTCGCGCGGTCCATCTGCCGCTGCGCGTCGCGTTTGGCGGCGGACTCGCGCTTATCGTAGAGTTTTTTGCCCTTGCACAGCCCCAGCTCCAGCTTGACCAGTGGCCCGCGGAAATAGACGCTGAGCGGGATCAGGGAATATCCGTCCTGTTTGACCTTTCCGAGCAGCTGCATGATCTGCTTGCGGTGCATGAGCAGCTTGCGCGGCCGCATGGGATCCTTGTTGAAGAGGTTGCCCTTTTCATAGGGGCTGATGTGCATCTGCTGGACCCAAAGCTCTCCATTTTTAATGTTGCACCAGGCCTCTTTCAAATTCAAGGTGCCCTGGCGGATGGATTTGACCTCCGTGCCAGACAGGCAGATGCCCGCTTCAAAGGTTTCCTCGACAAAGTATTCGTGATAGGCGCTGCGGTTTTTGGCCGCAATCTTGATACCGGTCTGACCCATAATACGCCACCTCCTCACCGGTAGGGCTTGATATCTCGCACAGTATACCACATTTTTCCCAGGTTGAAAAGAAAAAATGAACCGAACTGCCGGCCAAAATACTCTAATGGGTGTAATAACAAACCGGTGATGTTATTCATGAAGGGAAGGCACTATGGACAAAGAACAATTCACCCAGCAGGTCCTGGCCGCGGAACAGACCCTGTACCGCGTGGCAAAGAGCATGCTGGTGCAAGATGCAGACTGTGAAGACGCCGTGCAGGACGCGGTCATCGCAGCCTACACCCATTTGGAACGGCTTCAGAATCCTGCCTATTTCAAAACCTGGCTGATCCGCATTTTGATCAACGAATGCAAAAAACGGCTCCGGCAGTCCGGACGAAGCTGCGCGCTGGAGGAGTGGATGCCCGCCGCCCAGTGCACGGCGCTGTCGGATCTGGAGGTCCGGATGGCCGTGGAGGGCATGGCGCCAAAGGTCAGGCTGGCAGTGGTCCTTCATTATATAGAGGGATACTCTGTCGAGGAGGTCGGACATTTGATGCACATTCCGGCCGGAACGGTCAAAAGCCGTCTGTCCAAAGCCAGAAAGGCGTTGAAAACCCAATTGGAAGTGAGGAATGTATATGAAATGGGATAATCGAGGTGCCTGTTCCAGACCACCGGAGGCTTTTCACAACAGGCTGGTGCAGACGCTTGCGCACCTGCCGGAACAGAAGGAGTGTTTGAGTATGGAAAAGAAACGCACATGGAAGCGGCCCGCGATCCTGGTCGCAGCGGCCATCGCAGTTCTGGGAACCACCGTCTTTGCAGCCGTGGCGCTGCACGGCGGCCTTTGGTCGAGCCACAGCTACCGCAACGCAATTTTCACTTCGGCGCCCGACCAGGCCCAGATGGAACAGTATCTGGAATCTGCGCCCGCGGCGCTGCCGCAGACCCTGGGCGATGGGTACGAGTTCCAGCAGACCTATCAGGTGTTCAACGAGTACACGGCCGAGGACGGCGGCACGGCGTCCGAATTTATCTCCCTGAGCTCGGATTACCAGAGGGATGGGGAGACCCTGGATCTGATCGTATTCGACCAGGTGGACACGATGCAGGCGAGCCACGGCGCCCAGATCGGCTCCGTGGACGGCACGCCCATCTACCGCAGCCAGTTCACCT
>JAHZEE010000134.1:0-2318 GCA_019421975.1 Clostridiales bacterium
GCGCATGGTGGTGTCGGTGATGAGCAGCTTCTTCTGACTCAGCACCCACTTCTTGACCGCATCGGGGCCGTCCTTGTCGAGCACCTGCTTCAGCCCTGCGTGCAGCGGCGCACTGGCGACCGGAAAGCGCGGGGTGTCATACTGCTTGCGCTCGGCGTTGGGGTTTGCCACCTGGATGTTGGCAATGTATTTGAGCACGCGGGTTGCGCGGTCCTTGGAGTCGACAATCTCGAACAGCTCCGGCGTCTCGTCGATGAACTTGGTGTGGCACTTGCCGGCGCGGAAGACCGGGTGGTGCAGAATATTGACGCCGCGGATATGTACCTCCCGGATGGCGCGGGAGGCGCGGTTGCACACCCCTTCAAATGTGTTGTCCCAGGAGGTCACCTTGACGAGCAGCGAGTCGTAGTACGGAGAGATCACTGTGCCGGCGCCGGCGTTGCCGCCGTCGAGCCGGACGCCAAAGCCGCCGCCGGAGCGGTAGGCTGTGATTTTGCCCGTGTCCGGGGCGAAGTTGTTGGTGGGATCCTCGGTGGTGATCCGGCACTGGATGGCAAAGCCGTTGCAGCGCAGATCCTCCTGACGGCTCAGGCCAATCTGCGGTGTGGAGAGCGGATAGCCCTCGGCAATCAAAATCTGTGCGCGGACCAGGTCGATGCCGGTGACCATCTCGGTGACCGTGTGCTCCACCTGGATCCGGGGATTCATCTCAATAAAATAGTGGTTCCCCTGCTGATCGACCAGGAACTCCACTGTGCCGGCGTTGATATAGCCGACGCTCTTGGCGATCTTGACCGCGTCCTCATGCAGCTGGCTGCGGATCTGCTCCGAGACGGAGAACGCGGGCGCATACTCGACCACCTTCTGATAGCGGCGCTGCAAAGAGCAGTCGCGCTCCCCCAGGTGCATCACATTCCCGTGTTCATCGGCGAGGATCTGGACCTCGATGTGCTTCGGCTCGACCAGGTATTTCTCAATAAAAATGTCGTCGTTGCCGAAGGCCTTCTTCGCCTCGCTCTTGACCAGATCGAAGGCGGGCTTTACCTCCTCCGGGGTGTCGCAGCGGCGCATTCCGCGGCCGCCGCCGCCGGCAGCGGCCTTCAGAATGATGGGAAAGCCGTAGCTGATGGCCTTCTTAAGCGCTTCGTCACTGTCCTTCAGAGGCTCTGTGGAGCCGGGGATGGTGGGCACGCCGCAGGCAATGGCAATGGCCTTGGCGTTGAGCTTATCGCCCATCTGGTTCAAAATGGTAGAGGTTGGACCGATAAACTTGATGCCGGCCTCCTCACAAGCCTTTGCAAATTCCGCGTTCTCCGAGAGAAATCCATAGCCGGGGTGAATCGCATCCACATTGCGGCGCTTGGCCAGGTCGATGATGGAGGCGATGTCCAGATACGCGCCCAGCGGGCTCTTGTTTTCGCCGATCAAATAGGCCTCGTCTGCTTTGGTACGGAACAAACTGAAGGTATCTTCGTTGGAATACATGGCGACGGTATTGAGTCCGAGATCGTAACAGGCTCTGAAAATACGAATCGCGATTTCGCCGCGGTTCGCGACCAGAACTTTACGGAAAGGCTTGTTTGACATCAAAAGATCACCTCTTATAGAAAATGTGGCCTCACCCTGGGAAAACCACTTAGGCGTTGCTTGCTATGATCTATTATAGGAGAATATGTACAAAAAGTATATGGGTGAATTCATCAATTTTAACAGAAGAAATGCGGGAAACAATCATGCTTTTTGCTAAAAAAGTCAGAACTGTGACAGTGGTACACAGGATCCGTCCGGAGTGCTGAGATCCGGGGATAAAGCATCTTCTGCCAGAGACAGGAAAAGCGGCGCAATGACAAAAGGTCAATGCGCCGCCTTGAAACAGCCGGTTATACATCCTCAATGATGGGAGAGGCGGCCCGCGCCTGCGGGTTGGTGAGCGAGTTGAACTTGGAGCGGGATTCGCGCACCTCGGAAAGCGCCGCGGCGATGGACTCCTCGGTCCGCTTCATGGCGTCGTCCACATAGGTATAGGTCACCTGACGGAGCTCATGGATTTTCTCCTGCGCATTTTTGATCATCTCGGCAGCCTGCGCCCTCGCCTGCTGATAGACCTCCTCCTCGGAGATCATCTGCTTTGAGCGCTGCTCTGCCTGACGGCGGATGGACTCCGCCTCCCGCTTGGCATTGGTGATGACCTCGTTGCGGGATTCCACAATGGTCTTCGCCTGCTTGATTTCACCGGGCATCTGGTTGGTGATCTCGTCGAGCAGATCGAGCACCTTGTCACGCTCCAGAACACATTTATCCGCGCTGAGCGGGAGACT
>JAHZEE010000134.1:2350-4937 GCA_019421975.1 Clostridiales bacterium
GGTTCTCTTCGAGCCGTTGTTCGACATCGGCAATGATCTCCGACGGAATAAACCCATTGAGCGAAACATGATAACGGCCCATCTCTTTGGCAACGGTGGAACTCAAGTAGGTATAATTGCTTTCTGCCGACAAAAACATCGTCTCCAGATCCGGATTGATGCTCTTGTTGATCAGCGCCATCTGAAATTCATTTTCAAAATCCGAGACAGCCCGCAGCCCCTTGACGAGCACATTGCTGCCGTGGCTTCTGGCGTATTCCGCCACCAGCCCGTTGTGCAGATCCGCCGTCACATTGGGCAGGTGCCCGGTGACGCGCCTGACAAATTCGACCCGCTCCTCTGCGGAGAAAATCGGATGCTTCCCAGAATTCGCCATGACACAGACAATCAGCCTGTCAAAGATCTTCGACGCGCGTTCTATGATGTTGAGATGGCCAAGGGTGATCGGATCAAAACTGCCGGGGTAAATCGCGATTTTCATAGACAGCTGCCTCCAAGCGGACTAGTTTCGATATAGCGTAATGAGAATTTTGCCATACTGGTAGTCCCTGGAACGCGAAAGAGTTGAAATTTCTGGCAATTCCTGCTTCTCAATTGGCCGCTCGCAAATTATTATACCACCAACTGACAAAATGTCAATTTCCGATATGAAAACGATCGCTTTTTCCAAGATATTGCCAGAATATGGAGGATCCAGGAAGATCAGGTCAAATTTTCTGCGGCAGCTTCCCAGATAGGAGAAGGCGTCGGCCTGCACCACCTGCGCCTGGCTCTGCAATTTGGCAGCGGCCAGGTTTTTACGGATCACGGCGACGGCCTCTTTGCCCTGGTCCACAAAGACGGCCTCGCCGGCGCCGCGGCTGAGCGCCTCAATTCCAAGCTGGCCGGAGCCGGCAAAGAGGTCGAGCACCTGCGCGCCGGGGATGTCAAATTGGATGATATTAAAGAGATTCTCCTTGACCCGGTCCGTGGTGGGGCGGGTCTGCAGCCCTGCAGGCGCCGAAAGGGACACGCCGCGGGCGGTTCCGGTGATGACTCTCATGTGGTACCCTCCTGCTTGTGAAAGTGGTCGTAGACCGCCTGAGCTGCGTGTTTGGGAACCGCCTGCTCCAGCTGCTCCAGCGTTGCCTCCCGGATCGCCCGGATGGAGTGAAAGGTCCGCAGAAGCGCCTGCTTCCGCTTCTCCCCGATCCCCGTGACGGCGTCCAGCTCAGAGGCGCGCAGATGGCGGGACCGAAGCGTCCTCTGATAGGTGATGGCAAACCGGTGCGTCTCCTCCTGAATGCGGCCGATCAGCGAAAAGATCGGCTGGACAGCGGCAATGCCGATCTCCTGCTGGCCGGCGGTGATCAGCGCGCGGGTGCGGTGGCGGCTGTCCTTCACCATGCCGAAGATGTGGCCGGTCAGGTTCAGTTCGTCCAGCACCTGCTCGGCCACGGCGGCGTGGGCTGCGCCGCCGTCGATGAGCAGCAGGTCCGGCATCTGTGAAAAACCGGCATCCTGCGCCTTATAGTGGGTAAACCGGCGGGTCAGCACCTGGCGCATGGCGCCGTAGTCGTCCTGATCGTCCATGTGCTCCAGCTTAAAGCGCTTATAGTCCCGCTTGCTCGGCCTGCCGTCGACGAACACCACCATGGAGGCGACAATGTCGGTGCCTGCCAGGTGGGAGATATCGTAGGACTCGATCCGCAGCGGCGCGGCCGGAAGCCCGAGCATCTGCCCCAGCAGGGACAAGCCCCCCTTGGCGCGCTCCTCCTTGGTCGTGACCCGTTCGCACTCCTCCTTTGCGTTGAGATTGGCGAGCGTGACCAATTTGGCGTTTTCACCGCGCTGCGGCACACTGATGCGGACCGCTTTTCCGAACTGCTGCTGGAGCAGCTCTGTAAATGGCGTGCTGTCCTCAATGGCGCACGGCAAAAAAATGCGCTTGGGCGCCGCGCCGCGCGCCAGATAGTACTGCTTGACGATCGAGGAGACGGCCTCTGCCTCCCGGTCGGAGCGGTCGACAAATTCATAGTCCTTGTCCAACAGGCTGCCGCCCACATAGTGCAAAACGGCAAAGCAGGCCTTGCTCTGGCTCTGATAGTAGCCGAACACATCGGTGTCTGCCATGGTGCCGGCCGTCACCAGCTGCTTCTGCCCCAGCGCCTCAATGGCGTGCAGCCGGTCGCGCAGCTGGGCGGCCTCCTCAAACCGGAGCGCCTCCGCGGCCTGCTCCATCCGCTGACGGATCTGGTCCAGCACCTCTCCGTACTTTCCCTGCAGAAGCAGAACGGCCTGCTCGATCCTGGCGCGGTAGTCCAAAAAGGAGCGGTCCGGCTGGCACCAGCCGGCGCAGTTGCCGAGATGGAAGTTGAGGCACGGCCGCCCCTTCCCCACATCCTGCGGAAATTTTTTGCTGCACCCGGGAAGCTGGAAGGTCAGGCGGATGGTGTCGATGGCGTGCTGCGTCAGATACCGGCCGCCGTAGGGGCCAAAATAGGTGGCGCCGTCCTCCGAGATGCGATTGCTCAGCTCCATCACCGGATAGGGCTTTTTGAGGTCGATGCGGATATAGGGATATCCTTTGTCGTCCTTGAGCAAAATA
>JAHZEE010000135.1:0-2822 GCA_019421975.1 Clostridiales bacterium
TGGGATCCTCGGTCCGGGGATTATCGGAGGTCACCACCACAAAGTCTGCAATTTCTGCGCCGATGCGGCCCATAATTGGTCGCTTGATGGGGTCCCGGTCGCCGCCGCAGCCGAACACCGCAATCAGCCTGCCCTTGCAGAAGCCCTTGACGGCCCGCAGCACATTTTCAAGGCCGTCTGGCGTGTGGGCGTAGTCGATCAGCACCGTATAGGGCATGCCCGGCGTCGGCACGACCTCCACCCGGCCCTTGACGCCGTGTGCCTGGCGCAGCGCAGACGCGATCTGCTCCATCGATACACCCAGGCTGCGGGCGGCGGCGATCACTGCCAGCGCGTTATAGACGGTAAAACGGCCCGGAATCCCCAGCTCAAACCGGCAGATTTCATTGCCGTTTACCACATCCATCTCCACCCGGTCAGACTTCAGCTTTAAAAATCTGGCCAGGTACATTCCGTCGTTTCGCTCCACAGAATAGGTCTGGAACGCGCAGGTCCCCGTTCTGAGGAAATGCGCGGCGGCCGCATCGTCCAGATTGACAATTCCCGTCTTACATTGGGTGAACAGCTTGCCCTTTGCGTCGCGATAGGCCTCCATGGTCTTGTGAAAGTCCAGATGATCCTGGGTCAGATTGGTGAAAATCCCCACATCAAATCGAAGCCCAAGGACACGATCCAGCGCCAGCGCATGGGACGAGACCTCCATAATCACATGGGTGCATCCCGCATCCCGCATCTGCCGGAACAGCTGCTGCAGCTCATAGCTCTCCGGCGTGGTCCGTTCGGTGTGCAGCCGCACACCGCCGATCATATTCTGAATGGTCCCAATCAGCCCGACCTTGGCCCCCATGGTCTGCTCCAGCACTGTCTTGAGCAGGTAGGTCACCGTCGTCTTGCCATTGGTGCCTGTCACGCCGATCATGCACATCTCATCGGCCGGGTGGCCAAACCAGTTGGCCGACAGCTGCGCCAGCGCCGCGCGGCTGGAGGGGGTTACCAGATAATTCCCCGCCTCCTTCGGCATTTTTTCACAGACAACTGCCACAGCCCCCGCCTGCTGCGCCGCAGAAATAAACCTGTGGCCGTCGGCAGCAAAGCCTGAGATTGCGACAAATAGATCTCCGGGCTTTGTCGTTCTGGAGTCATAGCTGATGCCTGTGATCTCCAGCTCCGGATCCACTGTGGACTGCACCACCGTCACACCCTGCAGCAGTTCTGATAATTTCATGCCACTCGCACCCTTTCTCTTTCAGGATCAATCCTGTGCACTGTAATCGATAAACTCGACGGTAATCACGGTGCCGCGCTCCACCTGAGAGCCGGCCTCCACGCTCTGATTGGCCGCCACGATGCTGCCGCCGCCGGTTGTGGCGCCCTTGAGCTTGATATACAGCCCCGCATTTGTGATCGCCGTATTGGCATCCTCCAGCCGCATGCCCGTCACATCGGGCACCGTGACAAGATCGGTCGGCTTCTCCTCTCCCATGTAGAGCACCACCGTCGACTCACCTGGGATCATGCTGCCGCTGGCCGGCATCTGATCTGTGACCGTGCTGCCCTCACCCACAATGCGGTACTCCAGCTTTGCCTGCTGCAGTGCGTAGGCCGCATCCTTCTCTGTCATACCAGTCAGGTAGGGAACCGTCACATCCATCAAGTGCAGTTCGTCCTCCGTGTACTCCGGCTCCACGCCCAGATACGGCAGGACATCGGCCAGAACATCGGCTGCAGTGGGCGCCGCCATGACGCCGCCGGAGATATACATGCCCGTCTCTTTGCTCGGGGTATCCAGGGCCACCAGCACCACATACTGCGGATCATTCATCGGCGCAATGCCGACAAAGGAGACGATTTTGTCGTCCACCAGCTGGCCGTTCTCGTCGTACTGATCGATCTTTTCCGAGGTGCCCGTCTTGCCGCCGATCCGGTAGCCCGCCACCTTGGCATTTTTGCCGGTGCCGACCGTCACGACCTGCTCAATGAGGCTGCACATGGTCTCCGAGGTCTGTTCACTGATGACCTGCCGGATCACCGTGCGCTCATTTTTCTCCACGGTGCTGCCATTGGCATCCTGAATCTCCGAGACGATATAGGGCTCGAGCAGATAGCCGCCGTTGACCACAGCCGAGATCGCCCGCACGAGCTGGATCGGCGTCACCTTAAAGGTCTGGCCAAAGGCCACAGAGGTCAAAGAGGCATAGCTGTTGGGATCCGCCAGCACCCCCTCCGAGAAGAACAGGCCCTTGGATTCGCCCGGCAGATCGATACCCGTGGGCTGCAGCAGTCCAAATGCCTCAATGTAGTCATAAAAGGTTTCGCCGCCCAGGGCGATGCCGATGTTGGCAAACGCCACATTGCAGGAGTTCTGCAGGGCCTGAGCCGTCGTCTGTGTGCCATGTCCTCTTGCCTGCCAGCAGTTTAGCTCTGAAACACGGCCCTTGATGTGGGTCTTGCCGCCGCAGTAAAAGGTGTCGTTCAGCGAAACCGCATTCTCCTCCAGCGCAGAGGCGAGGGTGATAATCTTGAAGGTGGAGCCCGGTTCATAGCCATCCGAGACGCAGCGGTTGCGCCACTGGCTCAGGCGGGCTGCGGCCATCGCCGCGTTATAGGCGTCAATGCCCGTTGTGTAGGCCTCTGAATCCTTGGGATTTGCAATGGCCTGTTGGTACAGGCTCTCCAATTCCGCGTCGAGCTCCTGATCGTAGATCTCCAGATAGTTGTTGGGATCATATCCGCCCAGGGTGGCCATCGCCAGCACCTCGCCGGTGTTGACATCCATAATCATGCCAAAGGCGCCGTTTTGCACATCGTACTCCTCAATGGCC
>JAHZEE010000135.1:2882-4936 GCA_019421975.1 Clostridiales bacterium
ACGCTGTCACCGTCAGATGCCTCGTAGTATTTTTCAAACTGGTAGAGCATCTCCGAGCCGTTGTTTCCCTTGGTTTTGATGATCTCCCCCGCCGTGCCCTGCAGATAGCTGTCGTAGCGCGCCTCAATCCCCTCTGTGCCCACATTGTCCGTGTTGACAAAGCCCAGCACCTGGGAGGCCAGAGAACCAGAGGGATAATACCGCTTGGTGTCCGGCTCCAGATAGATGCCATACAGTTCATTGTCATTGATAAACGCCCGCACCTGTTCGCTCAGATCCGCATCAATTTTCCGCTTGATCACCTTATAGCGCATGGCGGTATCCGCAGCCTGCTCAATAATCCAGCTTTTGTCCACCTCCAAAATCTCCGAAAGGCCGGTGGCAATAAAATTGATGTCCTGCTCCTTGCTCGCAATCTCGTTGGGATCCAAAAAGACATTCTCCACGCTGGCAGAGACGGCCATGATGTTCATATTGCGGTCGTAGATCGTGCCGCGGGATGCAGAGACCTTGGTGCTGCGCGTCTGGTTCTCCGTCGCGAGCCGCTCATAGTGGCTGTGCTCCTTGATCATCACATTGTAAAGCTGCCAAAACAGCGGCAGGAACAGCAGCACGCCGCAGATCACCAGAATCCAGACCATTCTCCGGTTGATCGTACGCCCGTTTTTCGCCGTGTCCGGCACCCGTTTTTTGCCATTCGATTTCTTCTTGTCCATGGTGCCTCCTGTTTCAATTTACGAAGTATGGCGTCGGGGCAAGCCGACGCCATACAGTGATGCGAGGATGTCCCGCCTGTGTAATTCTATAGGAATCTCAGGAGAAGTATTCGCGGAAGTAGCCAATCATTCCGGTCACGCCGTCGCGCAGCGCGGAAAATACGCCGCCGGAACGCTGCGCCTGCTCTGTTTTGACAATTTCCGCATGATCCGGCTCGCACAGATCCAGGTAGACCACCTGGTTCGGCGCCGGCTGGAGCATACCGAGCTGCGTGGTTGCCACCTGCTCCACATAGTCCAGATCAATCTTGCTCTCAAACTGGTTCTGCAGCGTCGTCTGGGTCTGCTGTGCCGCCGCCAGCTCGTCGTTCAAATCCGCCACCTCGCTGGTGGCTTCATACAGCTGCACATAGCCTGAGATCACCAGTAAAATGAGGAAAGCCGCCGTCAGCAGGCACACAATCGTGAAGCCCGATGAAATGGGGTGCAGATGTACCCGCGGTCTCGCCTTCTGCTTCGGCTTTCTCTGCGGCGCCGCAGGCCGCTCCTCCGGAAGCTCCCGGTACCGGGGCTTCGGAACCGCCGTTGTCGTCAGGTAGGGCACAGCGCTCTGCATTGCCGGACTTTTTCTTCTAACTTGTTCCTCTGTACGCGCAGCCATTGCCATGCCCGTTCCTCCTCATCGTTTTTGTGCCACACGCAGCTTCGCGCTGCGTGCGCGTGGGTTGCATTCCAGTTCCTGCGCGCCCGCCAAGATGGGCTTGCGCGTGACCAAATCAACGCTCGGCTTCTTTCCGCAGACACACACCGGAAAATCCGGCGGGCAGGTACATCCCTTTGCCGCCCGCTGCATGGCCTGCTTCACAATCCGGTCCTCCAGCGAGTGGAAGGTGATCACCGCCAGCCGGCCGCCGGGCTTTAGACAGGCGATTGCATCGTCCATCATGCGGCTGACCGCCGTCAATTCGTCATTGACCGCAATCCGGATGGCCTGAAAGCTCCGTTTGGCCGGATGCTGCTTTTCCCGCAGTGCCTGCGGCGGCATGGCCCCGCGAATGATCTCTGCCAATTCCAGGGTCGTCTCAATGGGCCTCTGCCGGCGGCGACGGCAGATCGCGCCGGCAATTTGGGGCGCGTAGCGCTCCTCCCCATAGCGGTATAAAATCTCTTTGAGCTGCGCCTCCGGCGCCTCGTTGACCAGCTCGTAGGCGCTGAGCGTCTGACTCTGGTCCATCCGCATATCCAGCGGCGCGTCGGCCATATAGGAAAAGCCTCGTTCTGCGTGGTCGAGCTGCGGGGATGAGACGCCGAGGTCAAACAGCATCCCGTCCACTGCAG